>JAJEEZ010000170.1:0-18182 GCA_022820705.1 Candidatus Latescibacterota bacterium
CCGCGTGGCCGGCGGCGGCGCGTACTACATTGTCAGCCGCTCCTTTGGCACTAGAATCGGCGGTTCGATTGGGATCGCGCTATACCTCTCGCAAGCGATTTCGTTCGCCTTCTATTTGGTCGCCTTTGCCGAAGCGTTCGAGCCTGTGTACGAATGGGTCGCCGCGACGTACGCAGTAGAAGCCGACCCGCGTTGGGTGAGATTGCCGTGTACGATCTTGCTTGCTGTGCTGATGCTCACCAAAGGGGCTGATCTCGGCGTTCGGGCGCTGTGGATCGTCAGCGCGATTTTGGGGGCGTCCATTGCCGCATTCCTGTTGGGACAGGGCCCCGAGGAAATCCGTCCCGACGGGTTTCATCTGACCGCTCGCATTGAAGGCGGCGATGCCTTTGGCCTCGTCTTTGCGACGTGTTTTCCAGCCTTCACGGGCATGATTGCGGGCTTGGGCCTTTCCGGCGATCTGAAGAATCCCCAGCGCAGCATCCCCCTCGGCACGATTGCCGCGACGCTCGCGGGGATGCTGGTGTACGCATTGGTCGCCATCAAGCTCGCCCAGAGCGCGACGCCAGAGGCGCTCGCCGATGATCAGTTCATCATGGCCCAAATCGCCCTGTGGGGTCCAGCCATCTACATAGGGCTAGGGGCTGCCGCCCTGTCCTCTGCCCTTGGTTCGATCCTCGTTGCTCCCAGAACCCTACAAGCCCTCGCGCGCGACAACGTGCTGCCCGTTCCGAAACTGAATCGCCTGTTGGAGAAAGGCTGGGGCAAGGCACAGGAGCCGATGTACGCAACCTTCGTATCGAGTGCCATTGCGATTGTATTCGTCGTGCTGGGCGACGTGGACTTCATCGCCCATATTCTCAGCATGTTCTTCATGGTGACTTATGGTGCCCTTTGCTCGGTATCATTCCTCGAATATTTCGCCGGCAATCCGTCGTACCGCCCTACCTTCCATTCGCGCTGGTACCTGTCGCTGCTAGGCGCAATAATGTGCGGCCTGATGATGATCCAAATGAATGTACTGTACGCGTTTGTAGCGATTTTTCTCATGGTGGTGACCTACTTTGGATTGCGCCGCACGCGGCGGGGAGAACGCGGCTTGGCGGCGATTTTCCAAGGGACGATGTTCCAACTGACTCGCCGTCTGCAAATCTCGCTGCAGAAGAACCGCGTGGTGAAATCGGAAGGGGGCTGGCGGCCCTCGATCGTCGCGATGACCCGTTTTGGGGAGCGCCGGCTAGGGCACTTCGACCTGCTGCGCTGGATCAGCCACCGGCATGGGTTTGGGCACTTCATTCAGTTCTTTCAGGGAGAATACTCGTTCACCAAAGAGATCGAAGCCCGCATGCAGGTGGGCAAGCTGATCGAGCGGACCGAGGTCAGCGGGGCGGGTATTTTCGTGGATTCGCTAATTTGTCCTTCGTTCCAGACGGCGCTGGCACAAACGCTCCAGATGCACGGCATTTCGGGCTTGCCCAACAACTGCGTTCTGCTCGAATTCGACAAAGAGCATCCCGAAGAGATCAAAGAGACCGTACAGGGCGCACAGCTTGCCGCGGAATCAATGTTCAATGTCTTGATCCTGCGGTCAACGGATTACCGCTTCGGCTATCACTCCTCGATCCACCTGTGGGTGACCGAGGAGAATCTGGTCAACGCTCCGCTGATGCTACTTTTGGCGTACATCATCGTGGGGCATCGGGAGTGGAGACACGCCGAGATTCGGCTTTTTGTGTGCTTCGACTCTGAAAACGGAGAACGCGAGACAAACAAGCTGTCCAAGTTGATGACGGAAGGACGGCTGCCGATTTCTAGGCAGAATGTGACCTCGGTTCCTTGTACGACCCACGAAGCCCTTGAGCAGGAGGTGACCCTCCGATCTTCTAAAGCCGATTTGGTCATCGCTGGTCTGACCGATGACGACATCAAATCAGGTGAGACCGAGCAAGCCCTCCAGTGCTACGACGGGGCAAACGACGTGCTGTTCGTCCATGCGAGCGAGCCGGTCGCAATTGAGTAGTTTGAAATCGTCTAGCACGTTTTTCGGCGGGGATAGCTGCCCTTCGTCGGTGTAGATGTCGGTTGGATGGTAGTCTGTGAAAAATTTTCGCATGAGGAGCTAGCTACATGACTGAAGTTGCGATTGCTGCGGCCATCGTCATATTGGTGTCAGCCGTGTGTTCCCTGTTCGAGGCCGTTCTCTACTCGGTACCCGCGAGCCACGTGGAGACCTTGGTCGCCGCCGGCAGCCGGGCGGGGCGGCAGCTTCAGAAGTTGCGCGCCGATGTTCAGCGTCCCATCTCGGCGATTCTCTCTCTCAATACCATCGCCAACACGGGTGGCGCGGCGATCGCCGGGGCCGCCGCGGCTGAAGCATTTGGTGAGCATTGGCTCGGCTGGTTCTCGGCCGGGCTGACGCTGGCCATCCTGATGCTGTCGGAGATCATCCCCAAAACGACGGGCGTCGTGTACAGTCGGCCCCTTTCGCGGCTCATAGCTTGGCCGCTCGCGCTGCTCGTTTCGCTATTTCGGCCTCTGATCTGGGTCACGACTGCCGTGACCAGTGCAATCTCTCGCGGTCGCGACAGCGAGACCGTCTCTGAGCAGGAACTTATAGTAATGACGAGGCTGGGTTTGAAGGGAGGTAGTCTCCAGACGCACGAGGCCGAGGTCATTCAGAACATCCTCTCGCTCAAAAAATTCACGGTCAGAGACCTGATGACGCCGCGCGTCGTGATGTACGCGCTGGAAGCCTCGACGGTACTGGAAGACCTGCGCGGCGATTTGGAAACCCTGCGGCACACCCGCATACCGGTGTACAGCGATTCCGTTGACGACGTGGTTGGGTTCGTCCACCGGCGAGATTTGCTGACGGCCATGGCCGAAGACCGCTGGGATGACACCGTCGAGAAGATGACTCGGCCGGTGCAGTTTGTCTCCGATTCAGTGTCTGCTGACCATCTGCTGCCGATGCTGATGCACCAACATCAGCAGATGTTTGTGGTCCTCGATGAGTTCGGCGGTGTGGCTGGCCTGATCTCGATGGAAGATGTCATCGAAGAAATTATCGGTAAGGAGATCGTCGACGAGTTCGACGAGATTGCCGATCTGCGTCAGCTCGCGCAGATGAGACGCCAGACGACAGTGGACGAATCGATCGCGGCCGGGCGACGAAAACCGTCGGGCCCCGCTTCCCCCAGCCCTCCGAAGACACGACCGTGAGCCTCGTATTGATCGACGTTCCAAGGCGATCTGCCATGAAAAGCACACTGCTGATCTCTAATTCCTTGTAATTTCAACTGCCTTGGGGCTGGTCGGCGACCTTAAACATCGGCGGGAGCGAGCGACCTCCTCCGGCGTGGTATTCAAAGGAGCCGCGAGGGTAGGCGAAGCCCAATTGGTCGCTCTGGCCAAAAGCCTCGACAATTTTTCCCACAATCTCACTGGAAATGCGTTGCCGCTCGACCGCGATGGATTGATACCGCAGCCGCATAAATACCCCGGAATCGAAAAACTCCGCCCGAATGAACGGCGTTTGGCCGGTCTCCTCGATGATTGCTTGGGTCACTTCAGCAGCGCAGTTGATCAGTGTCTGCTCGGCCAGTTGGTAGTCCGAGTCGTAGGAAACCCGCACGGGTACTTCATCGAGAATGTACTTGGCTTCCTCGGAGACCGCGTAATTGGTGACCATCTGGTCGAACAGCACTGCGTTGGGGATCAAAATGCCCCGATTAGAGGATTCTTCGCCGCCAATGGTCCCACCTACTTCGCCGAGCAGAACGTGCGTCGGGCTGATGTCGAGCACGTCGCCCCGCACGCCTTGGATGATGATGCGGTCGCCGATCTGGAAAGGTCGCTTGATCATGACCATGAGCCAGGCGGCGACGCCGGTAACTGGGCGTTGCAAGGACCAACCAAGGACCATGCTGAGAAAGGCGGCGGTCAATCCCATGGCGGCCAATGAGCCGGACAAGCTGGCAATGACGAAGACGATGCCCGCTAGCATGAAGGCATACTTCAACAGCGATTGGAGCTGGCGGATATCTGCATCCTCGCGCTTTTGGTGCTGCATGGCCTTTATGAGGAGTCGTTTGGTAATTTTGTGGACGATTATTATGGCGATTAGCGCCAAAATGGCCGGAAGAATGTCTCTCACCATCTCGGGGACATAGTAGTTGAACCACTCCTCCACAGCGTGCAGCCAAGTAGTAGTTTCCTGTTCCATTGGTCAGCTCCTTTGATAAAAGAAAAAGCGCGCCGCGTCGGCCTTTTAATGCACCTTGCACCCCAAGTGGGGACAGGTCGAGTTGCAGGCTTGAAAGCGTATCATGCTCCCCAATTCATGTAAAATCGTCTTGGCGTATTACCTAGTCAATAGACCAGTTGCTTGCAAATTTCCGCCCCGAGGATATGGCGATATTGGTATTGTCAAGATATAGTCGGTAAATTTGGTTTTCGACTAACTGCAACGGCACTATCCAATGTTGACAGTTGTCAAATTCACAACATGGAGTTGTCCGTGATTAAAAGACTGTCGCACGAGCGCGAAGACTTGCGCGCTAGCATCACTTTTTTGGGCGAGGATAGATAGTTTGGACAGGTTTGAATTGCGCCTCAATCGGGGTGCCTACACGGTCTGGTGGCGTACTTTATTGATGGTCCTGATCTGGAGTGCAGCCGCTGCCGCAGAAAGCGAGCATCGGTTGACCATCCTGCACACCAACGACCTGCTGGGCCGACTGCGGCCAGAGCCTTATTTCGACGAAGCCGACTGGGGCGGTTTTGCCCGCTTGGCCCATCTGATAGAGGAGCAGCGCAGTGCTCACTCTGACTCCATTCTGATCGTGGACGGGGGCGATGCCTTGGGCGATTCTCCCCTCGCTGGTGTGGACGCCGGTCGAATGGTCGTGCGGTTGATGAACGCGATGGGCTATGATGCGATGGTGGTGGGAAACCACGAATTCGACTACGGCCTCGACTCCCTTCGCGTCCGCGCTAGCGAGGCGAATTTCAATGTGCTAAGTGCCAATGTGCGGGTAGCACCGGACAGCACGGCCTTGTTTGCCCCCTTTGTCCTCGTGGAGCGGGCCGGACTACAGATTGCCCTCATCGGCTTGCTCTCGCCCCAGGCCCTAAAAGTGATCAACCCTGTGAAAAATCCCGCTCTCAACATCGACGACCCTCACTTGGTTTTGAAGACTTTATTGGAGGGACCGGCAGGGCAGGCGGATCTGCAAGTGGTCTTGGTCCACATGAGCGCTCAGGAGGCACGCGACTTGGTGTGGGCTTTCCCACAAGTGGACCTGTGCATCGCCGGAGGCTTTGGCCGGGAAACCCGCAGAGGTGCTGGCGAACATGTGGTGCGCTTTGCCGGAGGTGGGCATTTGGTCTCCACGCCGGGTTGGGGCGCTTTCTTGGGACAGATGGACATGACCGTGCGCCGAAAGGAGGACAAGGTCGTCTTGGTGGATGTGCAGCCTCGGCTAGTGCCTCTAAGCCACGAGGTTCCCCAAGACCAGACCGTGGCTTCTCTTATTGACGAGCAGCAAGAAGCAGTACAGCGAGCCCAGCAACAGCAGCTTGGCAATACCAATGAACCCATTGATGACGCTGCCCAATGGGTCGCCGATCTGATCCGCACGCGGCTGAACACGGAAGTGAGCGTGATTAACCAAGGAACCCTGCGGAGCCTAACCTTGGATGGCGATATCCAGCTAGGGACTCTGGCCAACCTAGTGCGCTACGATGATGTCCTAGTTCGCATGGAGGTGCTGGGGAGCCAGTTGAAAGCTATGGCCGCTAGCAGCGCCAAGCGGCCTGCGGGAAGTCAGCGACTAGTTTTTTCGGGGTACGATGTCCAGACCAGCTTGATCGGCGGTCGGCCTCTAGGGCCAGAGGAGAAGTACCAAGTGGCCACTACTTCGTATTTAGCCTCCGGGGGGGACAGCTACTGGACCAAAAAAGAGGCCCTATATATGGGATCGGGGGATTGGATTACGCTGAAGCAGCTGCTGGAGGATCACATCCGCAGATACCCCAACTTAGGGCGCTGGGACGGAGTGCGACGGGGCGGACGGGGCGTTTGGAAGAACAGCACCAAGTTCAACGGCTCGCTGTCGCATACAACTCTCGACGCCTCGGCTAGCCGCTACAGCGGCGTCTCTTTTCTAGGGGGCCACGATGCCTTGGCCTGGAATGGACGGTTCGAGAGCCGCACCAGCTACTTGAGCCAGCGGGGCACACTGATTGCCCTGCTGCGCACCGGTTTCGGCCAGTTGCGCACCCGCGGCAGCCTCCGCGAGGCCGTGGACCGTTTGGAAGGGGACGTGCTCTACACGTGGTCGCAGCGCGGACTCGCTCCTTTTTTAGGGCTCGACATTAACACGGTATGGACAGCCGCCTTGGGGGAGAAGCATCCCCTTGCGCTGCGGTTCAAAGGGGGGCTGCATAAAAAATTTGGCTCGAATGCTGGCGTCCGCGTCGGTCTGGCTGTGGAAAGAGACCAGGTCCAAGCGACCAATGTAATGGGACTAGAAATAGCACCCGAGTACAAAGAAGAATTGCGGCCGGGTAATATCATGTCCTCGCAGACCAAATTCTTTTGGGGAGTAAGGCAAAGGAGTACGCTGTCGCTGCAGAATTTCAACAGCCTACGCATCCGGCTGCTGGGCAAGCTGGCCGCTACCCTCGACGCCAACTTCTTTCTCCACCGCGACAGTCAAGTCCAAGCGCTGGCCGTCAAATCGGAACTGCAAGTGGGATTGGGCTACACCTGGAGCGAGAAGTGGCTGTAAACGGTTTGAGGTATAGGATCAAAAAACTATGAAGGCGCTTATATGGCGATATGTGCCGTATCTCGTTGCGGCCTTTATGGTTGCCAACGGCTTTTTTACCTTGGCCATGGGCTTAGGCGAAATCTTTCACCTCGACCAGTACCTGGCGGTCGAACTGGGCGAAATGCGCCGCTATCTGGAAGTGGTCCCCGCCCCGCAGTTGGGTGGTTTCGTGGCGGTTTTCTTGGGCGTCGTATTCATCGTTTTAGGCAAGGGATTGGCCGAGCGGCGACAGCGCGCGCGCAACTGGGCCGTGGTCGCGCTGCTACTCAACGTTTTGTCCCATCTATACCAAGGACTGCCATTGCGAAACTGTATCTTGTCGGCAGCGGGTTTGGTGCTTTTGGGGCTATTGCGCACCGAGTTTTCTCACCACAGCGAGCGCCACCGCTGGAGCTATGCCGAAGTGATTGCCGTGCTGTCGATCATCTTCGCTTTGGCCTACGGCATTGGCGGGGCGTATTTGCTACGCGCTGAGTTCAGCGGCATTGAGACGTGGGCGGACGCGGTCTATTTCACGGTCGTCACGTATAGCACCTTAGGATACGGGGATATGCTGCCCCAGAGTACCAACGCCAAGTGGTTTGCTATCTCCATGGTGAGCGTTGGCATTGGATCGTTTATCACGGCCCTAACCGTATTGCTGGGACCGCTGATCGAGAATCGGCTAAAAGGAGTATTCGCTGTGGTGAGCAAATTTCAAAAGAGCGTGGATCACATAGTAGTGTGCGGCTATACCAAAGTAACCGAGAGCATCACCGATGAATTGCGCACGCGACAGGTGCCGTTCCTCATTATCGAAGAGCGCGAAGAGTTCGTTGCATATCTCAAAAACAGCGGCCTTGACGTTTTGCAAGGCAACCCCACGGAGCGAGCCGTGTTGGAGCAGGCCAATCTATCCAGTGCTACCGCGGTAATCGCGGCCACGGATTCGGACGCCACTAATACTTTAATTGCCCTCACGGCCCGCGCTCTGCGCGAAACCGGGGAGCAGCACAAGTTCCGCATTATTGTGCGCATTGAGGACGAAGAGAACATCGCCAAAGTGGAGAGTATAGGCGTCGATGAGATCATCTCGCCTTCTACTTTGGGTGGACGGCTCATGGCGCAGCGGGCCGTGGGCGCAGCGGAGAGTGTGGACCATGATTGATGTCTATGTAGATCGGTTGTGGGAATGGCTGATAAGCAGCCTCGCCGATTTGGTGCTAGGACTGCTCATTGCCTTAGCGTCTTGGCTGGCCAGCCGCTGGGTCAAGCGCTTTGTCTCCCGCACTGCCAAGCGCCTAGGCTGGGACGAAATCCTGTGGGATTACTTTGGTACGGTACTGCGCTACCTGACTTTGATCGTGGGATGGGTATCAGCACTCAAAAAAATTGGTTTTCCAGTGGAGGCGGTACTGGCCACCTTTGGCATTAGCGGCATCATCATCGGCTTGGGGGCACGTCGGTCCATTGCCAATTATTTTTCGGGGTTGATGATGTTGGCAGCCCGGCCCTTTAAGCAGGGAGACCTCATAGAGTTTGGACCGCCGCCGCAGATAGGCCGGGTCACGGAGGTCAAGATGACTTATACCGGCTTGGTGACGCTCGACAATGTGCGGCTGGTCGTGCCCAATATGGTGATCTGGCGCAATAAAATCGTCAATTTTTCCTCTCTTGGGCAGCGCGCCATCCGCATCCCCATTGCCGTGCCGTACGATGTGGATGTGGACTGGGTCGCAGACTTGGCCCTCGACGTGCTAGCCCAGCACGAGCAGGTACTCGACGATCCCGCTCCTTCCTGCACTGTGTCGGAAGTGACCGCGGAGGATGTGAAGATGATGCTGGTAGCATGGAGCGATGTCGATGACATGAATATCTTCGGCGAGGTGGTCATTCGCATGCGCACAGCTTTTGAGACCGCAGGTCTGGCGGTTACAGTGCCAGCTACAGCGATTGACCTGAAACGGGAGGAGTGAGCATGGTCCAACAGCAAGGCTTCTTCTCCCTCGACGAGGCGGTGGATAAACTCGGCTTGAGCCGCCCGGAAATATATCGCCGGGTGCAGGACAAAGCTCTCAAAGGCGAGAAAAGCGACCGCAATCTGTGCTTCGACCTAGAGGAGATCGAGCGCTATGCCGAGGTACTGAGGCAGGAGCGCGACCTATTGCAGGAGGCGATTGACCGTTGGTTAGCGTTTTTTGCCGGGCGTTTGGCAGACCGTCCTGGGGTAGTGATCGAGGATGTAGCCGACAAACCCGCTGCCGAACAAGTAGCCGAAATAGGCGAGCGCATTTTGCAGGACGCCTTGGGTGAGGGAGCTAGGGATGTGTATTTCGATCCTCTGTACGCTGGCTTGCGCCTGCTCTATAGCGTGGAGCACTGCCGGGAAATGGCCCGTTTTGAGGACTGCCTGACAGAGCCTTTGGGGACGTGGCTTAAGGGGCTAACCGTCTTGGCAGAAGCTGCGCCCGATCAATTGAGTGAAGGCCTAGCTAGGAAAACTTGGGGGGAGGTAGGCTGTCAGTTGCGGTTGACCGAAGTGCCCTCCACTTTGGGCTCTCATTTCCATCTCCATCTGTTCACTGATTACGAAGGGACAAGGTTGGAAGATCTGGGCTATATGCCAGAGCAGGCCGAACGTCTCAGACGAGAATTTGGGGCACGCCCGGGGCTTTTCCTGCTCGTTGGCTCGGGAGGGCCCGAAGACGAGCGTCATCGCTTGGTGTTGGCCCGGGACTGGGCCGATGCGGGACGGTTGGTGGTGTGCCTGGATCACCGCGTTGGGTACCGGGCTGAGCAATTGGTGCAGCTAGAGTTACGAGATGGTGCTATCCCTGATTTTAAAACCTTGTGGCAGGCGGCGCTGGACATGAGTCCCGATGTTGTGGTGCTAGACGAAGTGCGAGATGTTGACCAAGCCCAAGCGCTGCTCGAAGGGGTGCGTAGCGGTGCTGTGGTGCTGGCCCAAATGCGGGCCGGGAGTATGATAGAGGCGGTGCAGAAGTTGCTGGAATTTGAGATTGACCGGGCGGCGCTTAGTCGGGTTTTGCTGGGCGGCACCGACAAGGCCGTTGTGCGTCGGCTGTGTCCCCAGTGCACTCGGCGTCGGCCTCTGCAGGACGAAGAAGCGGCGCGGCTGAATGCAGCAGTCGGCGATGAGGTCGGCACACCAGTGGGGTGTTCGGCGTGCGGCAATGGGTTCGTCGGGCGGCGACCGGTGTACGGGTTATGGCTGGCGGACGCCGAACTGGCAGCGTGGATCGGCGACCCGCAGGCCGCTCCACCTCTCCCGCCAACCGGGCCCGAGAGCCTGACCGCAGCCCTGCGTCGAGCTGTGTTGGATGGCGAGGCGACCCCGGAAGAAGCCTTGGCCTTTCTGCCGTGAATTCTCAGATTATTCGCTAGCGAATCTCAATACCTTGGGATATAAGAGAGGAATCAATGGAACTTATCTATGTTATTATGGCCGGGATGACCGCCATCATTCTCTTCGTCTTTGGGTTGGAGAGCTTTTCCACGGAGATTGAACAAATCTCTGGCGAAAAATTCCGCAAGTTCCTCGCCAGAGCGACTAAAATTCCGGCAATAGGCGTACTGATTGGTGCTTTAGTAACCGCTGTTATCCAGTCTAGTTCGGCGACCTCGGTAATCGCTGTTGGCTTGGTTAATGCCGGCGTTCTCTCATTCAAAAGCAGTGTTGGTATTGTCTTTGGAGCGAACATTGGTACCACGATTACGGCTCAACTTGTCGCGTTCAAGCTCACGGCTTTTGCGCCCGTATTTATCATTATAGGCTTTTTACTTTCGTTCGTTCGCTCGAAAATTTCCATCTTCGGCAAATCCATATTTTACTTTGGCTTTGTCTTTTTCAGCCTCAATCTTATTTCTGCGGCACTCGCACCGCTCCAGAATGAACCAGCACTGACCAAGTACCTCATCCAGCCGCAGAATCCGTTATTTGCCATTTTGGTGGGTTGTCTATTTACGGCCGCGGTGCAATCGAGTTCTGTGACCACGGGACTGGCGATCATTTTTACGCAACAAGGATTATTGAGCCTTGAAAACGCCGTTCCGCTGATCATGGGGGCCAATATCGGCACCACGGCAACGGCATTGCTCGCGATGTTAAATATGGACGTTGCCGCCAAAAAGACCGCGCTCAGTCACTTCTTTTTTAATGTGGGCGGCGTATTGATTTTTCTGCCGATCCTGCTGCTGTTCGGAGATAGGCTGAATGAGTTCGATGCCAACCCGGCGGTCGCATTGGCCAATATCCACCTCGTATTTAACGTGGTGGCGAGTCTGATTTTCGTCGTATTGATCAATCCCTTTACGCGGCTTGTCGATGTGCTTTTGGGCGAGGATAAGATGGATTTTGCGCGCTTGGCTATTCCGACGTTTAATGAGCGAAGCGCTTTTGAGACGGTGAAGTCCGACTTGCGCCGCAATCTCGCGGATCTGTTGGGCTTTTTGCAGGAAAGCTACAATCTCGTGACGCTGAGCATTGAGTCCAATTACCGCAGCATCTTTGAAGCGTCGGCCAAGCGAATGGAATACGTCAACTTCTTGGAAAAGGAGTACGTGGGCTATTTTGCCAAAGCCGTCTCCTCCGTTTCCCATGAACGCGAATCGAGAGAATTACTGCGACTGCACACTCAGTTTGATTATCTCTTCCAGATATACGATTCAATAGAAGACATTTTCAACACCAAGAAAGCTATGAGCGAGCGCTACGTTGAGTTGAAAAGCGACATCTTACTTATGGTGCGGAAGCTCTCTAGCCAAACGCTGGCGTTGTTCGACGACATTCACAAGTCGCTAGCGGAGGGGGACCAATTGGACGTCACGGCAAGAGCTAACGAACTCCAAGGGATGCTGGACGAGATCAACCGAGATTTGCTGCCGTTGTTGGCAGATCCAGACCGGTCCGATGCCGGCACACTCTCCAACTTCGTCACCTATTCTAGACGCCTCAAGGACAAGCTAGTCAGTTTTGCCGCCTTGCAGGACACCGAACCAACGGCTTCGGACGAAGGTGAAGCGAAAGACGCCGAGTCCATCTGAGAAGCCGCAGCAATTGCTGGACGGTTGGGGCCGTTCTACGACCTAAGTTTGTTTCGAGGGATCGTCGGAGGCTGTTTCCTCTGCGGGCCGCGTATCGGTATCGTCCATCAGTTCGTGCAGGACGGCATCGACGACTTCGGTCTCTACTTCCTTGCCGAGCTGGGCAGCCGATTCGACGGCTGCCTGTGCCGCCGTTTTTCCCGCCTGCTGCTCTGAAACGCCGAGATCGCCAGCCGCTTCGCGCGCGGCCTTGACCGCATGCCTGACGGCGTTGCCCACGTGTAGTCCGGCCTCGCTCGCCCCTTGGATGACGCCGTGCGTGGCACCGCGCAGCGCATCGAGCGGATCGGTCGCGGTTTTGGCGAGCGCCTGCATCGTGCCGCGCATCGCTTCCTCGGCGACGCGCCCCACTCCCATTGCGACGTCTGTCGCTGCCCACATGGCCCCTTCGGTCGCACCCGTCGCCACCTCAGCACCCTGTTTGCCGATCTGCTCTACTGTGTCTGCCGCTTTTTCGACCGACTGTCTGACGTGATCCGTCAATTGGCCGGCCCGCAACTGCCCGTAGTTGAGTCCTTCGACCGCAGCCTTGATGGTGGAGGATAGCTGGTAGGAAGTGACGCCGACGGCCACATCGAGCCCGGGTATGGGAGGGAGCCTACGGAGAGACTCTACTGGAAAATTTGCTGCGAAGCTCAAGCCTGGGACGGAGGTCAGCACCCGCAGGTTTTGGCGCGTCTGCGACACGAGTTCGTCCATCACGACTTTACTTTCCGCTTCCCCTTCCTCCCGAATGCCCGCCAGTACGCCGAGGGTGAATAGACCGAGGACGAAGGCGATGACAAACAGGAAATCGAAGCCGGTCAGAAAGACCGCGGGAAAACCGATGGTGCGCACTGGATCGACCCACTGCACTGCGATTTCGAGGTGACGTACGCTGAAAAAGTCGGCGAAAGCGCCGCCGAGCAGCGGGCTGACGCCCGCGCCGAGGCTGGCCGCTAGGGATGCGGCCGTTAGGTAGGTCATGGCTTGGGCCTGCGGTGCCATCTTCATGCGGATTGTCGTCGTCGCGATGTTGATGCCGGCGCTTGCGATTCCTATCAGCATGTGCAGGGCCACGAGCAGAGGCACTGTGAAGGCGTGTTTTTCGGGCAGCGTGGTGAAGGCCCAGCCGAGAATGACGAGGAAGTAGAGAGACGAGGAAAGCGACAGCACCACCTTGCTGCCGAACTGATCGACGAACGGCCCCCAGACCCGCAGGAAGAGGACGTTGGCGAGTTGACTCAACACGCCCAGCCCCACGACCCAAGTCAGACTCATGTCGAGCTTGGTCAGCATGTAAACGGTAAAGAAGGGGACCGCCAGATGGGCGACGAAGTTCCACAGGAACAGGAAATTGATTAGCTGGCGGAAGTTGCGGTCGCGGAATGGTGCTCCGAGGCTGCTGAACACCGAGGGACGTTTGTCGGAGGGGACGACCATCTGTGGCTCCGGCATGCGCGCCATGAACCCGACAGCACCGAATCCCAGCACGACGCTGCCGAATAGCATCGCGTACGAATAGGCGAAGATCTCATCGCTCGGGCCGGATGTCTTCCACCAGTCGATGTAGAAGGCCGCAATGAGTCCTGCCACGGCCGAGGCAATCGTCGCCACCCGCAGGCGCTGGGCGAAAAACTTGCCCATTAAGTCCTGTGGCACGAGGTCGCGCAGCCAGCCATTCCAGCTCGCGTTCACAAAGGCGTTGCTTATGCCTCGCAGGGCGATGAACACGAGCATGAGGGTTACGGCGCTCGGGTTGGGTATGTCGATCAGGAAGGGGAGTAGCGCGATCGGGATCCAAGTCGCGTAGGCCAAGAAATAGGCGGTGACGGCGACGGCCTTGCGCAGCCGCAATCGCTCGATGGCGAGCACCGCGACTAGCTGCAAAGGCTGCATGATGAACGGGATGGCCGTCATGATGCCGATGTGGAAATTGGACGCTCCGAGAATCAGGGCGAACGAAGCGAGAAACCCGCCGGATGCCAGCCCGTCGGCACCTGCCGCTGAGATCGCCTGCCGGGTCATGTTGCCCAACCCGCGCTGGCGCTCTTCGTCGTTGAGTTCGGGAACAGGCCGGAAGAATTTGGGGATAGCCATGTGCGTTTTTAGCAAAGCGAAATTGTGTTCAGGGTACATTCGAATCAGTGCGGAGTAGAAAAGTAGAAAATCCGCGTCAGGCGGGCAAACTGTGTTTGTCTGGCGCGGCGCAATCCCCATATATTACGTGGCATGGAGGAACCGAACTCTCTCCATCATTGAAGAATAGGGGTTGGAGAACATGCTCAAAAAAGAGATGCTGCGGGGTCCGGTTTGAAAGAGCGGAAGAATTCGTTCAAGGGCAGCGTTGACCGGATGTTCGAGGCGGCCGCTGCCACGATGGAGCTCGAGCCGGGCCTCGCCGATCAGATCAGGACATGCAACTCTGTGTTCCAAGTCAGCTTTCCCGTTTACATACGGGGCGAGTTTCGGGTATTTACCGGTTGGCGCGCCGTCCACAGCGAGCACTTTCTGCCGGTAAAAGGCGGCATCCGCTATGCGCCGATCGCCGATCAGGACGAGGTCGAGGCCCTGGCCGCTCTAATGACCTACAAGTGCGCCATCGTCGACGTCCCGTACGGGGGCTCTAAGGGTGCCCTGCAGATTGACCCACGCGACTACGACGCGGCCGAGCTCGAGTTAATCACTCGCAATTTTACGATGGAGCTGACGAAGAAAGGCTACATCAGCCCCAGCCTCAATGTGCCGGCTCCCGACATGGGTACGGGCGCGCGCGAGATGGGGTGGATCGCGGATGCCTACCGCGCCTTGTATCCCAACGACATCAACGCCGTCGCCTGTGTCACCGGCAAACCCGTACACATGAGCGGCATCCGCGGCCGCAACGAGGCAACGGGGCGCGGGGTGCAGTACGCCCTCAGGGAATTCTTCCGCCATCCCGAAGATGTGCAGCGGGCCGGGATGGACGGAGACTTGGAGGGCAAGCGTGTAATCATCCAAGGCTTGGGCAACGTCGGATACCACGCCGCGAAGTTCCTGTCCGAAGAGGATGGCGTTAGGGTGATCGCCCTGATCGAGCGCGAGGGGGCCGTGGTGTGTGAGGACGGGCTAGACATCGAGGAGCTTGCCACCTATCGCCGCGAAAAGGGCGGCGGCCAGGGTTTTCGGGACTCCGAGTTCGTGGAGGACGGCAGCCTTTTGCTGGAAGCAGACTGCGACATCTTGATCCCCGCAGCTACTGAATCGGTGATCACCGTGGAAAACGCTGGGCGCATTCAAGCGCGGCTGATCGCCGAGGCCGCCAACGGTCCGATCACTTTCGAGGCGGACAAGATTCTGCGCGATCGCGGCAAGGTGATGATTCCGGACGCTTACCTAAACGCCGGGGGCGTGATCGTCTCCTACTTCGAATGGATCAAGAACTTGTCTCACATCCGCTTCGGCCGTATGGATCGGCGTATCGACGAGTTGCGCGGGCAGCGCATCGTCGAGGCCATCGAGACGGCGGTCGGCAAACCCCTGCCCGAAACTCAGCGGTACGACCTGATGCGCGGGGCCGATGAGCTGGATTTGGTGCGATCTGGCTTGGACGATACCATGCGGCAGGCGTACAACGAGATGCGCGAGGTGTTTTTGAATCATGATAAGGTGCATGACCTGCGCACCGCGGCGTACGTCGTGGCGATCGAGAAAATTGCGCAGAGCTATCGAGAGATGGTGTATTGATGGTGCGAACTGTAAATGAGTTTGTCTCCGATTCAGTGTCTGCGGATCATCTGATGCCGATGCTGATGCACCAACATCAGCAGATGTTTGTGGTCCTCGACGAGTTCGGCGGCGTGGCCGGCCTGATCACGATGGAGGATGTCATCGAAGAAATCATCGGCAAGGAAATCGTCGACGAGTTCGACGAAACCGCCGATCTGCGTCAGCTCGCGCAGATGAGACGCCAGACGACAGTGGACGAATCGATCGCGGCCGGGCGACTAAAATCGAAACCATCGAATACCGCTCCTCCCGACTCTCCAAAGACGCGACCGTGATCCTCGTATTGATCGACCTACGGTCCTTGCAAGCGAGAGCGGCTTGCGAGAAGAAATGAACGAACAAATAGCTAAACAGGACTTCTGGGCCTACTATCTGGGCGGTCTGTATGTCAGGATGAGCAACCATCATCTCTTCCTGTTCGCCGGCGGCTTGGCTTTTGCTACCCTCCTGTGCCTCGTCCCTTTGGTCTTCCTTATTTTCTTTGCACTCGAAGCAGTCTTGGATCCGACATCCATGACCTACTTGATCAATAGGACGGTGGAGCTGTTCATTCCCTATGAAGAACAGGCCGCGTACCTGAAGGATGCTCTATCCTCGCGCATCTCTGGCGTTGTCGAATTCAAAGAGGCCTATGGGATTTCCGGCCTGTTGATTCTACTGCTGAGTGTCAGCGGCCTGTTCAGCAGCATGAGAACTCTCCTCAACACGATCTTCCAAGCGTCCGAGCACGAGCATAATTTTGTGGCGAAAATGTTCAAGGAATGGCCGGTAGCAGTAAACAAATTGAAGGATGCGAGTACTCTAGAGCACAGGGTGAATTTTTTTCGCATGGCCTTGCCGGCGGTAGTGGACAAGATCAGGGATCTCGCCATGGTACTCTTGGTGTTGGGGACTTTCCTGCTGTCGGTTCTCCTGTTGCCCATTTTGGCCGCGGTCGTCGCCGTCGTCCTGTCTCCGCTGCATTCCTATATGACCTATATCTATGAGCTCGCCTCCCTCGCCATAATTTTTGCCGTGTTTCTTGGCCTGTACTGGCTGGTTCCCGATCGGCAACCTCGGATACAGGTACTAGCTATAGGCGCTTTTTGGGCCGCCCTGCTGTGGAAACTCGCCGAATGGCTTTTCGGCTACTATCTGAGCCATTTCGCCTCCATCTGGTACTTATATGGGGCCTACGTTCTATCGGTGGCCATGGCTTGGTGGCTCTACTTTGCAGCCATCGTCTTCATCGCCGGCGCTGAGATCGCCCAACTCTGCCATGAAAAGCGCACTGCTGATCTCTAATTCCTTGTAATTTCAACTCCCTTGGGGGCCGGTCGGCGACCTTAAACATCGGCGGTAGCGAGCGATCTCCTCCGATGTGATATTCAAAGGAGCCGCGAGGATAGGCAAAGCCCAATTGGTCGCTCTGACCAAAAGCCTCGACGTATCACCTAGTCAATCGACCTGTTGCTTGCAAATTTCTTCCCCGAGGATACGGCGATATTGGTATTGCAGGATATAGTCGGTAAATTTGGTATTCGACTAACTTCAACGGCATTTGACCCGAGAAAGAAAAATTATGCGTCTATTGAAAGTTTCTTTAGTGCTATGCTTCCTATTGTTGGTGCTCCTTTTCAAGCTGGCGCAGATCGATTTCAGTTCGCCTGAAGCGGCCCAAGACGATCCCGTCAAAGCACCAGCACCAAGCGGTTTAGCTTGGCTCTTTGAGCGTTTCAAACTGCCGCACATGTCCTTTGATGTGCTTCGTAAAAGCGAGGCCGTGTCCAAAGCGGCCACGTTGCCTAGGCCCGTTGACCTGCGCCCTGAGAATCCCAGTTCACTGCCTAGGGCTTCTGCGGCATTTCCCGATTTTGCTGCCATTAGAGACACCAAAATGCGGAAAAAGAGCTTTTTTGAGTTTATGGCACCGCTCATCGAGGCGGAGAATATCCAGATAGAGAAAAAGCGTCTCCAACTCCTCCGCCTACACGAAGGCGTGCAACAGGGCAAGGAACTATCCGGTTACGACAAAGAATGGCTGCGCCAATTGTGCCAAGAATACCGCGTATCAACCGAAGAATTGTCCATGGACGCTCTATTCCAAGAATTATTGATGCGCGTTGACACGGTGCCGCCGGAGTTGGCTTTGGCCCAAGCGGCCATTGAGTCGGCTTGGGGCCAGTCGCGCTTTGCCTATTGCGGCAACAACCTGTTTGGGGAGTATTGCTTTACGCCGGGCTGCGGCATTGTGCCGGCTGGACGGCCCCAAGGGCAAACGTACGAAGTAGCCGCCTTTCTCACGCCCATTCACGCAGTGCACTCGTACATCCAAAACCTCAACGCCCATCCCGCCTATCGTCAATTCCGCGTGTTGCGCTACGAAAAACGGCTGGCCGGAGAGCGACCTGATGGGCATACGCTGGCCTTAGGGCTGCAGAAATACGCCAAAATCGGCATGGCCTATGTCGATAAAATTCGCACTGTGATTCGTCAGAATAGACGACTTATGGCCCT
>JAJEEZ010000083.1:0-5236 GCA_022820705.1 Candidatus Latescibacterota bacterium
CTGAGCGGAGCGCAGCGGAGTCGAAGTATCTCATACCTAGATAGCACTAATGCAGGCAATAACAGCTCATTTGCTTCCCCGTTGGCATTCCCTTTTCCCGCTCTTATATTTTCGATCATGTCCGACGGTGAATTCATCCGGCCCTTTCCCGCCCTCACCTCCGCCCAGCGCTATCACCTCGAAGTCTATGGCTATGTGGTGGTTGAAAACGCGATCGAGCAAGACCTGACCGAGCGCCTGATAGAGGCCATGCTCCGGCTCAAACGCGACCTCCTGTCCGCCCCAGACCCGGCCACGGCCCGCGTCCGCAACTGCCGTCTCTCCTCCTATCGGCCTCACTACCTGCACTTTGCCCACATCCTCGAAGCCGATCCCGCGATTTTCGAATACCTAACTCATCCGCGCTTGGTCGGCATGGCCGAGGAACTCGTCGGCGGCACCGTGCGCCTCGAAGAATCCGAGGCCGCCGTCAACGAGCGCGACCCAGAGCTCGACCTCACTGCCGCGCCGCGCTACGGCTTCCACACCGGTACCAGCCCAGACGTGGGCACGTACGTCGAAAACGGCCTTTATCACTGCACCTTTGTCAAAACCCTGACCAACCTCACGGAACTCGGCCCAGACGACGGCGGCACCGTGGTCATCGCCGGCAGCCACAAGGTCAAATGCGACCGCGAGACCATCATCGCCGCGGCGTACGAGGACCCCGCGCTGATCCACCAAGTGGTCGCGCCCGCCGGTTCAACCCTGCTCTTTGGCGAGGCCCTGATCCACGCCACCGGCCAGATCCGCTCCGACCGCGAGCGCGTCATCGTCATCGGCGGCTACACCCCGCCCATGTTCCAAGCCTGGAACGGCCAAGAGCCGAGCGCTGAATTCATCGCTCAAACGCCCGAACCCCTCAAGCCGCTCATTGCCGGCAGCGACAAGTGGAGCTGGCAACAGCGCCGTCGCCGCCTCGACGACTCGGCTGAGCTCGCCGAAGACATGCCGGTCGCCCCGTGATCCAACTCGCGCCCCCATACCTATTGTTCCTCGGCGACGCCGCCGACCAGCTAGCCGCCAAAACGGCCGTTGGCGTCGCCCAGTGGCGGCCCGAACAGTGCATTGGTCAGCTCCGCCTGCCCGACTGCCACGCCGACCTCGGACTACCCGACCAAACCCTCGCCGAAGCGCGCGCCGCTGGTGCCCGCACCCTCATCATCGGCGTCGCCAATCGCGGCGGCACCATCTCCGACCTCTGGCGCGATACCTTCTTGCAGGCCATCGACCTCGGCTACGACCTCGCCAGCGGCCTGCACACGCGCCTTGGCACCATTCCCGGCTTGGCCGACCGCGCCCGCGCAAAGGGCACTCGCCTCGTAGATGCGCGATTTTCCGACCGCGCTTTTCCCATTGCAACCGGCGTCAAACGCCCGGGCAAACGCCTGCTCACCGTTGGCACCGACTGCTCGGTCGGCAAGATGTTCACCGCGCTGGCCATTGAGCGCGAGATGCAGGCGCGAGGCATGGCCTGCACCTTCCGCGCCACTGGCCAAACCGGCATCTTCATCGCCGGAACTGGCGTTGCCGTTGACGCCGTGGTGTCCGACTTCCTCGCTGGCTCCGTCGAGGTCCTGACCCCGGCCAACCACCCCGAGCACTGGGACCTAGTCGAAGGCCAAGGTTCGCTGTTCCACGCCTCCTACGCCGGCGTATCGCTGGGCCTCATGCACGGTGCCCAACCCGACGCGCTCGTCCTCTGCCACGATCCCAACCGCCCTCACATGCGCGGCCTACCCGAATACCAACTGCCCGATCTGCTCGACTGCATTCGCCTCAACGAGCAGTGCGGCCGGCTCACCAATCCGGCCTGTCGCACTATTGGCATTGCAGTCAACACCTCGCACTTGCCGGAAGACCGCGCCGCCGAACTGCTCAAAACCATTGAACGCCAAGCCGGCCTGCCCGCAGTCGATCCACTGCGCCAAGGGGCCGCACGCTTGGTCGATGCCCTGTGACTCGCTTCTCCGTTCGCAGCGAGCGCTTTCCCCTCGCCCAGACCTTCACCATCTCGCGCGGTGCCAAAACCACCGCCGATGTCGTCGTCGTCGAGCTGAGCCGCGACGGCTGCGTTGGTCGCGGCGAGTGCGTCCCTTACCCCCGCTATAACGAAAGCGTGGCCGGAACCATAGACGCGCTAGAATCGCTGCGCCCACAGGTAGAAGCCGGCCTCGACGGCTCGACGACTCAACTGAGCTCGCCGAAGTCTGAGCTCGCCGAAGTCCGAGCGGCATTGCAACGCACTCTGCCGCCCGGTGCCGCCCGCAACGCCTTGGACTGTGCGCTCTGGGATCTAGAAGCTAAAATCAGCGACCGCCCTGCCTATGAACTGGCCGGATTAGCAACACCGCGTCCAATATCGACGGCCTACACCCTCTCACTCGACGATCCAGAGACCATGGGCCAAGCCGCTGCCCAGCACGCCGACCGCCCTCTGCTCAAGATCAAACTCGCCGGTCGCGACGATCTCGACCGCGTCGCCGCAATCCGCGCCAATGCCCCAGACTCAACTCTGATCGTCGATGCCAACGAAGGCTGGTCCGCCGACCAAGTCGAGCCGCTCTCAGCCGAACTAGCTCGCTTGGGCGTCGCGCTCATCGAACAGCCTTTACCCGCCGCCCAAGACGCCCTGCTCGCCGAGTTCGAACACCCAGTCCCCTTCTGCGCCGACGAATCCTGCCACACTGCCTCCGATATCGCGGAACTAGCCGCCCGCTACGAATACGTCAACCTCAAGCTCGACAAGACCGGCGGCTTCAGCGAGGGCCTACGCTTGGCCGCCGAGGCGCGCGCGTGCGGATTGGATTTGATGGTCGGCTGCATGATCGCCACCTCGCTGGCCATGGCACCGGCTGTCCTGCTGGCGCAACAAGCCCGCTTCGTCGATCTCGACGGTCCCTTGCTTCTACAAAAAGATCGGGAGCACGGGCTGCGTTACGAAGGCAGCCTCCTCCATCCGCCCCATCCTCAGCTTTGGGGATAGGCGACTCGCGCGTCGGCAAACCTTGCTGGACGCAGGTGGTGATTAAATGTATTCTTCCCCTAAGTACACGACAGTAAAGCGGTATGGGATGCTTTGCTGCGCTCAGCATGACACCATGGGCGTCAGCACCTGTCATGCTGAGCGCAGCAAAGCGGAGTCGAAGCATCTCAGCGCTCCCATGCCTAACGTCCACTGGATTACTGTCGTGTACTTAGTTCTTCCCAAACGAACCTAATGAGCAACGCACTTCTATTATTTGCCCAAGGGCTGGATGAGTCCGCGTTACAACGCGCCATCCCGCTGTCCATCCGGCCAAAGCGAGTCGAACCATTGGCATGGAATGGCGACGAGTTCTCGTTCGACTTGCCACCCGCAGCGCTAGCAGGTGCCCTAGAAATCCTGCCGTGCCTCTCGGTCGTCCACGGCGGCGCGTGGGGCTATCAGTTCGCGATAGAATTTGAAACCAAAGCTGGCCACAGCAGCCGGACCGTCCTCGACCCGATCGGCTCGTTTGTCGGAGCCGCAGCGAGCGCGACAAACGAAGCGGTCGCTGCGGAAATCGACCTCCTGCGCATCCGCAGCCCCTTGCAAACGGCCACCCTACACCTGCGCGTCCAAGGCGTCGCCCCCACGGTCCCGGCCTTGCTCTCGGTCTCGGTGCGCCGCAAAGGCGCAGTGCCCTCTCCGACGCTCACTAGCCGAGATACGGCTCTCGCCGTGCCTTCGCAAAGCCAGATGGTTCTGCGGCCCGAGTTGGCTTCCCACGTCTGCTCGCCGACCAGCGTCGCCATGCTCCTTGCCTATTACGGCCATAGCGCGGACATCTACGACGTGATCGCTGAGGCGCGCCACCAGCCCAGCGGGCTGTACGGCGTGTGGCCGGCCAATATCCACGCGGCCGCTCGCCGGGGCCTCTTGGGCTATCTATTGCACTTTCCCTCTTGGGAGGCGGCGCGCGCACTGCTCGACGCGGGCTTTCCCATCGTTGCCTCCGTGCGCTACGAGGCGGGCGAGTTGAGTCGGGCGGCCATTGAGCATACGTCTGGGCACTTGCTAGTCGTCCGAGGCTGCGCAGGGGATACCGTACTGGTCAACGATCCAGCCGCAGACGCCGAGGTCGCACGAGCGTACGACCTCGCGGAATTCTGCAAAATCTGGTTAGAGCGCAGCGCCGTAGGCTACGTGCTCTTTCCGCCGTTGTAACATTACTATGGATAAAGCGAACTTCACTTCTATCGTCTTCGGCGAGATCCTCTACGACTGCTTCCCCGACCGCACCTGCTTGGGAGGTGCTTCCCTGAACTTCGCCTGGAATCTGCGCCAGCTCGGCTTTCCCGTGGCCATGATCAGCGCCGTGGGGCAGGACGAACTGGGACAGCAGGCGCGGGGTTTTCTCCGACGCGCCGACATCAATCAGCAATGGGTCGGCGACCGGCCTGAGCCTACGGGCACGGTCGATGTATTGCTCGACGATGGGCAACCCTCCTACACCATCCGCGCTGGCGTGGCTTGGGACTACATCGAAACTAAGCCGGCGTTGGACCAGCCCCCCGACCTGATCTACTACGGCACGGCCGCGCAGCGCAGCCCGGCCAATCGTCCGGGGCTAGAACACTTGCTGGCCGCCAAGCCTCGGCATCGTCTTTTCGACGTCAACCTGCGCAAGGACTGCTATACGCCGCAGACCGTACTCTTTGGCCTCGAAGCGGCGACTATTGTCAAGCTTAACGACGAGGAATGGGAGGCCGTGCGTGACATTGCCGAGGTCGCCGCACCCGATGACTTAATCGCCCACTACGCGCTGGATTGCCTAGCGATTACCTTTGGCGGCGACGGCGCTCAACTCCATATTCCAGGGGCCTCGTTCGCCGCACGGCCCGCGCCCGTGTCCGTCGTCGATGCGGTCGGGGCTGGCGACGCCTTTAGTGGAGTTCTGGCCGCCAGTGCCCTGCTCGGCACCGACCCGCAACAGGCCCTAGACCTAGCCTGCGCTGCCGGTGCCAGCGCGGTGCAGCACCCGGGTGCCCATTGTCCGCTGCCCGAAGTCGTGAAGGCGGCGTTTGCTTAGAGCAACGGGCGACTACAAGAGTCGCCCCTACACATCACCGAAAGGCTTTTCTCCATGCAGACTCCCATCCCCCTGTGCGACCCTCACTTCCACCTCTGGGACCTAGCCGAGCGGCCCAACCCCAACCTCGGCGATGTCATGCC
>JAJEEZ010000459.1:0-3207 GCA_022820705.1 Candidatus Latescibacterota bacterium
CACCGGACTGACCATTGCCGAACACTTCCGCGACGAGGCCGGTCAAGACGTGCTGTTCTTTGTCGATAATATCTTTCGCTTCATCCTCGCCGGTGCCGAGGTCTCGGCTCTCCTAGGCCGCATGCCCTCGGCCGTGGGGTATCAGCCGACGCTGGCCACCGAGATGGGTGCCCTGCAGGAGCGAATTACCACCACCAAGAACGGCTCGATTACCTCGGTGCAAGCCATTTACGTGCCAGCCGACGACTATACAGACCCGGGCGTGGTCTCGGCCTTTGCCCACCTCGACGGCCGCATCGTGCTGGAGCGCTCCTTGGCCGACCAAGGGCTATACCCAGCGGTCGATCCCCTCGCCTCCTCGTCGCGCCTCCTCGACCCGCGCGCGGTCGGCGAAGAGCACTATCAGGTTGCCCAGCGCGTCCAAGAGGTCTTACAGCGCTACCGCGACCTGCGCGAGATCATCGCCATTTTAGGCATTGACGAACTGTCGGACGAGGACAAGCTGATTGTATCGAGAGCGCGCAAGATCCAGTTCTTCCTCACCCAGCCCATGCACGTGGCCGAGGCATTCACCGGCAAGCCGGGCGAATACGTCAAAATCGAAGACACGATCCGCGGCTTCAAGGGGCTGGTCGATGGCGAGTATGACGACGTGCCCGAACTCGCCTTCTTCCTCGTCGGCAATATCGAACAGGCCCTCGAAGCGGCCAAAGACCTTTAGTCCATGCCCGCGTTCGCCTTAGAGGTTGTCACGCCAGAGCGGGTGGCCTACTCGGGTCAGGTAGCCAGCCTGCAAGCGCCCGGTAGCGAGGGGAGTTTCGGCGTCCTCGCCGGACACGTACCGCTTTTGACCTCGTTGCAGATAGGGCGGTTGCGCTTTGTCGAGGAGGACGGCACTGAGGTCCAAATGGCCATCAGTGGCGGTTTTGTCGAGGTCGGGCGCGAGCAAGTCGCGGTGCTGGCCGAGACGGCTGAGCGCGTCGAGGAAATCGACGTAGCGCGGGCCGAGGCAGCGCGGCAACGGGCCGAGGAACGGTTGGCGCGGGCGCGGGAGGAGGAGGTCGATGTGGCGCGGGCGCAGGCGGCGTTGGCCCGGGCGATCAATCGCCTCCGCGAGTAGTTGATTTCTAAGCAGACGCTCAGGGGCGTTCTCGTCGATTGCGCATAGACGGTGCCCCTACCACAACACCCACAGTCTCCTGCCCCAGCACCAAATACGCTCCGTTTTCATACATCAGTAAGGCAGCAATTTGTGTCGTCGCCCGGTTGGGCGCTGTCGCTAGCGCGCAGCATCACGGCTGCGCTCGGCTCGCAAACGCCTACAAAAGGAGATGTTGAAGATGGCTAAACGAGAATTGCAGGGACAGGCCCCTTCGCGCGACGAGCGCTTCGCGCAACGGGTCGCGCATTTGCTCCAGCCTGAAGACATGAAGACCGAGCACTACCAATACGGAGTCGAGGCTGTGGATGGGCACCAAGCTTGGGCGCTCTTTTGCGCCAGCGGTGCTGGTGATCTGGCGCGAGTCAGCGCGTTGCTCGACCGCGACCCCAAGTTGGTCAACGCCCAGTACTGGTACCAGTTTCCCATCCACATGGCGGTGCGCGAGGGCCATGCCGAAGTGGTCCAGCTATTGTTGCAGGCCGGGGCCGATCCGGGTCAGTCGCGCTATACCTATAATTCGTGGGACAAACTACTAGCCATCGCCGAGGAGCGCGGCTACGAGGAGGTGCCGGCGCTACTGGTGGCGGCGATGCGCGAGCGCTTTGGCTACGATCCTGGCTTTGTCGCGCTGGCCGAGGCGGTTAAAGGCCGCGACCAGGCGCAGGTCGAGGCGGTGTTGGCCGAGCATCCCGACTTTATTCGCGCCGCTGATGCGTTGGGCAATGGGCCGCTGCATTGGGCGGCGCTGACGCGGCAAAACGAGTTGGTGGATTTCTTTGTCGCACGGGGTGCCGATCTTGAAGCCCGTCGCGCCGATGGCCAGACGCCGCTATTGGTCTCGCTCAATGGCGACTACTGGTTTCTGACGCGCGATCTGCCGGCGGAAGCGCCGCGAGATCCGTGGATTGTCACGCGCCACTTGCTCGCTTGCGGCGCGGAGTACGCCCTGAGCATCGCCTGTGCTGCTGGCGATGGAGATCGCGTCGATGCGGTACTGGCGACCGATCCGGCCCAAGCCCGTGCGCTCGATGCGGGATGGCGCAGTCCGCTGTCCTATGCTGCTGGTAACGGCCATAGCCAAATTGTCGAAAAACTGCTGGACTTGAGTGCCGATCCCAATCAGCCCGAGGAAAACGCGCCGCGTGGCAGGGCACTCTTCGAGGCTTGTGCGGGCAACCATTTGGAGACGGCGAAACTGCTGCTCGAACGCGGTGCCGATCCCAACGCCGGGGTGGACTCTTCGGGGTCTTGCCTGACTATCGTCGAATTCAGGCACGGCAAGAAAGGCCGACAAATGCAGGCTCTGTTGCGTGAACACGGTGCTGTGATGCCACCTTATGCCATGGACGACGCGGCGCTGGAACGGGCGATGCGCGAGGGGGATGCCGCCGTTGTGGATCCACAATTTTTGCACGAGTTGATGGGACGGGACAATCCTGCGCTCATTGGCGTCTTCTTGGAAACCACGCCGGATGTAGGCGACCTGTTCCAACTGACTGACATCTGGGGCGGCAACTACCCTTCAGATCCCGATACGATCCGCGCCTTGGCCGACCGCGGCCTCAACTTGCATCGCGCCAACTGGATTGGTCGCACCTTTCTGCACGGCTGTGCGGAAAAGGGCGATGTTACGGCGGCTCGCGTCTTTTTGGAGTTGGGAGCCGATATAGAGGGGGTCGAGTTGGAATACGGGGGGACGCCTTTGGCCGCTGCGGTGCGCAAGGGGCAGACGGAGATGGTGAGCTTTCTATTGGAACAAGGTGCCGATCCAGCCGCGCCAGCCGAGTCGCCTTGGGCACAGCCGCTTTATTGGGCGGAGAAGGAAGGATACGGGGAAGTGGCGGCGCTGCTCAAGCAGTGGCGGCGGGACGGATAGCACGCATTTCACCTCCTATTGATGCGCCCGGTTAATCAGCACGGCACTCAAGATCAACGCCCCCCGCACCACGAGTTGCCAGTACTCGCTGATGTTCATCAGTGTCATGCCGTTGACCAAGATGCCCAAGAATACCACGCCGATCAGGGTGCCGCGTATCTGACCCTCG
>JAJEEZ010000002.1:0-2962 GCA_022820705.1 Candidatus Latescibacterota bacterium
TCTTACCTAGAAACCCCCGCACCAAAACCGCCGTTCCCACAGTCCCCAACCCCGCCAGCAGCGCCATGACTCCCACCGCTCCTTGTGCTCCCCAAGTCTCGGCCAGCGCCCCACTCTGCAAGCGGCCAAAAGGACCGACGCCAATGGCCACGACCAAGGTGCTCATTGCTCGGCTCCGCATCTCGTCCGAGGATTCGACTAGGATGATGCTGCTCTGCATAATGCTGAAGCCCGCCTGCCCCAACCCAGAGCAAAACAGCATCAGCAAGGCGATGCCAAAGGTCCCGCTAAAGGCAAAGGCGACAATGCCCGTACACGCCAGCAACGAGCCAGCGACAAAGAGCCATTCGTTGCTCAGCTTCCGGCGGCTTAGCTGCACCGCAGCCAAGCCCACAATCGCCCCACTCCCGCTAGCCGCACCCAACCAGCCCATAGCCTCCGGGCCGCGGCCGAATACGTCGCGCGCGAAAACCGGCAGCAGATTCATGTAGGGAAAAGCCCAGACATTCATAAAGATCGTGATGAGAAAAACGCCGAATATCGGCGCAGAAGCCCGCATGCTGGTCCACCCCTGCCGCCCAGCCCAACCTGCTGTCCACGTGCCCGCACTAGGCGCTTTGGAGTCTGTCTTGAGGCCCGCCAATAAGAACAGCGCCAAGGTACCCAGCCCAACCAACACCAACAGCGCGCCCAAGCTGCCATAGGCCGCGGTGACATAGCCCGCCGCCAAGGGGCCAGCAATGCGCGTAAACCCCTGAATGACGTTCTCTAACACCATGGCATCGACTGTGCGGGCCTTGCCGACTAGATCGGGCACCATGCTGCGTCGAGTCGGCCAATCCAGCGCCCAAGAAGCCCCCAATGCCAGCGACACCACCGACAAGTGCCACAACTCGAGCCGCCCCAAAAAGAGCAAGAGCGCCAACAGCCCCGTCCCCAGCACATTGACCAACTGCAAGGTCCAAACGATGTAGCGCCGCTTAAAGCGATCGGTAATCACCGAGCCGAACAAACCCATAATTAGCAGGGGGATGGCGCGGTAAAAGCCGATGACCTGGACCCACCACGGAGAATTAGTCAGCTCTAAAGCCAGCCACCCCAGCGCCAGCATCTCCATCCACATGGCCTGCCACCAGAGGCCGTTGGCCAACCACAGGCGCACGAAATCGCTGTTGGCCAAGGGTTCGAGGACGCTCCCTCTGGCGAATCTCATGCTGTGCATTGCTCTCTTGCCGGAGTCATTAGGCGTCCTATATTACTCGCGCCAACTAGCCCGAAGCCATGGGAGATTTAACATGTCTGTGGAAGAAAAACTAAGAGACCTCAACTTACAACTTCCCCCTCTGCCCCAACCGGCCGGCTCCTATACCCGCGCCGTGCAAAGCGGCCCTTTGATCTTCGTCTCAGGTCAGTTGCCCCTACTAGCCGGCCAGCTCCAATATGCGGGAATCGTGGGCGAGGACTTGGATGTTGAAGCGGGATATGAGGCTGCCAAGTTGTGCGCTCTCAACGCCCTGAGCGTTCTCAAAGCCGAAACCGGCGATCTCGACGCCGTCTCCATTGTCCGCTTGGGAGGATACGTCGCCTCGGCACCCGGTTTTACAGACCACGCCAACGTGGTCAACGGCGCTTCCGGTCTGCTGGCCTCAGTCTTGGGAGATAAGGGGATACACGCGCGCTTGGCCGTCGGCGTCGCCAGCTTACCGCTGGGAGCAGCCGTCGAGTTGGAAGTCATCGCCGCCGTAGGCTAGGAGACCTCGCGCTCTTCCTCTTCTGACTGCGGAGCATTGCCGTTGGCCTGCGGCTCGGCGGCGTGGACGTCGGGCGAAGCTTCTTGTTTGGGCCTAGGTGGTAGTTCTATCCCGTGCTCTGCGAGCAAGTTGCGCAGTTGGTCCCCGTCCATTACCTCGTTCTCAAAGAGTATCTCGACGACATCCTCCATCGCCTGCCGATGCTGAGTGAGTAGGTCCTTGGCCCGCGTGTACCCCGCGTCGATGATGCCCTTGATTTCCTCGTCGATGAGCTTGGCCGTCTCGTCGCTGTACGCGCGATCTGCCGGAGTCATACCCAGTAACTGTTGCGAGCGGTCCGTCCGGTGGGCGACCAAACCAATCCGCTGGCTCATGCCGAACTCCTTGACCATTCGCTCGGCCATCTGCGTGGCCTGCTGCAAGTCGTTGGCCGCGCCGGTGGATATTTCGCCAAAGACGATCTCCTCGGCCGCCCGACCGCCCAAGATCGCGGCCAAGGAATCTTGTAACTCCTCCTTGGTCATTAGATAGCGGTCCTCCAGCGGCATATTCAGCGTATAGCCCAAAGCGGCGATGCCCCGCGATACGATGGAGATTTTCTGTACCGGATTGGCCTCGGGCAAAATCTCGCCGACGATGGCGTGACCAGCCTCGTGGTATGCGACAATCCGGCGCTCCTTCTCGTTGAGCACGCGGCTTTTGCGCTCCAGCCCGGCCACCGAGCGCTCGATCGCCTCTTCCAGCTCGGACATGGTGATGGAATTTTTATCTCTCCGCGCCGCCAAAAGGGCCGCTTCATTGACGACATTGGCCAAGTCCGCGCCGGCAAAACCCGGGGTGCGCACGGCCAGTTTGTGCAGATCTACGTCCGGGCCCAGCTTGACTTCCTTGGCGTGGATCCGGAGGATGGCGGCGCGCCCCTTGACATCGGGCCGGTCCACGGCCACGGTGCGGTCGAAGCGGCCGGGGCGCAGCAAGGCCGGGTCGAGGATTTCCGGCCGGTTGGTCGCCGCCATGAGGATCACGCCAGCGTTGGTGTCAAAGCCGTCCAGCTCGGTGAGAAGCTGATTGAGCGTCTGCTCGCGCTCGTCGTGGCCGCCAAAAGAGCCAGCCCCCCGGGCCTTGCCCAAGGCGTCGAGCTCGTCGATGAAGATAATGGCCGGAGCGTGTTTTTTGGCCTGTTCAAAAAGGTCGCGCACGCGCGCGGCCCC
>JAJEEZ010000496.1:0-6672 GCA_022820705.1 Candidatus Latescibacterota bacterium
ACCTACTTCGTGGTCGCCCACTTTCACTATGTCATGGTGGGCGGCATGGTCATGGGATTCCTCTGCGGCCTGCATTTTTGGTGGCCTAAAATGACCGGGCGCATGTACTCGGAAGGGGCGGCCAAGCTCGGCGTCATGTTCGTCTTCGCTGGCTTCAACTTGACCTTCTTTCCCCAATTTGTCTTGGGTTACCTAGGGATGCCTCGGCGCTATCACGCCTATCCCGAGGAATGGCAAGCCCTCAACATCATGTCCACCGCGGGTGCCACTGTCCTCGGGCTGGGCTTCTCGCTGACCATCGTCTATCTCCTCTGGTCCCTGTTCAAGGGCGAGAAGGCCCCCGCCAATCCGTTCCAAGCCAAGGGCCTCGAATGGGACATCCCCTCGCCGCCCATAGCCCACAACTTTGAAGCTATCCCGATAGTTACTTGGGAAGCCTATCCGTACGGTGAGGAGGAACCAGCGGCACCAAGCACTGAGGCCGTACCCGAACGCGCTAAGGAGGATGAAGTTGTCTGATCACGCACATAGCGCCCATCACCTACACCAGTTCGAGACGGCGCAGCAGCAATACGAAGCCGCCAGTCTCGGCATGTGGGCGTTCATCATCCAAGAAATCCTGTTCTTCGGGGGGCTGTTCGGTGCCTACACCGTGTATCGCAATACCTATATCGAAGCCTTTACCGCTGGCTCGCACCACCTCGACATCTTCTGGGGCACCTTTAACACCATCGTGCTAATCGCCAGCAGTCTGACCATGGCACTGGCCGTCCGCGCCGCACAGACCGACGCCGGGCGCAACGCGATTACGGGGTGGCTCATCGCGACGATCATTCTCGGCTGCGCCTTCTTGGGGGTCAAGTACATCGAGTACAGCCACAAATGGCACGAGCACCTCATTCCCGGCAGCATGTTCCAGTGGAACGACCCGGCCTTCCCCGAGGTCACGCTCGGCAACGCCAAAATTTTCTTCTCGTTTTACTTCGTGATGACTGGGATGCACGCCCTGCACATGGTCGTCGGCGTCGGCATCATGCTGTGGATGATCGCCAAGGTCCGGCGCAATGAGATTTCGGCGCAGTACTTTACGCCGATTGAAATCAGCGGCCTTTATTGGCACTTCGTCGATATCGTGTGGATTTTCCTCTTCCCGCTGCTCTATCTGATTGGACGCCACTAATGTCTGAACATCACTCTGAACATCACGTCGTCCCGCTCAAGATCTACTTTCTGATCTTCTTCGCCCTGATGATCGGCACGGTTATCACCGTCGCTGCCGCCTTCGTCAACATGGGCTTTTTGAATACCCCGGTCGCCCTGATTATCGCCTTAGTAAAGGCATCGCTGGTCATCTTGTTCTTCATGCACGTGAAATACAGCCCCAAGCTGGTCGGGCTTTTCGCGGTCGCCGGCTTTTTCTGGCTGTGTATCCTGCTGGCCTTGACCATGCAAGACTACTACACGCGCGGCTGGGGTGAGGAAGCGCCGGTGGAGTTTCTCAAGCAGGGATCGTTTTTCTAAATCCTAAACCCTCTCCTCTACAGCATCTCACGACAATAGCCCGGACCGCTTGAGCGGTCCGGGCTATTGTATTGCTGAAATATTGCTACGTCACCTATCGTCCGCCACCATGGTTTCGGCCAGCGCAAAGCAGCAAGAGCTACGGGCTTGACCTAGACTCTTGCTCCAAGCATCGCGGGGATAGGGATGGCCGGGTACGGCCATGCCGTCGAATTGCATCTGGCCGGCGGCGGCAAAAATCAGCACCGTGAAGACGATATGGGGATTGATGGTGGGCGGGCCGACTAGAGGGCTTTCCAATTGCCCCCAAGTGGCAGTTAGGGTGTGGTGTTCACTTTGGACAGTCCAAGAAGGATTGCGGTCAATGCGGCCGGCGCGGCTAAAGGTCGCTCTCCATTGAGGTAGATCGCGGTCGAATGGATTATTGCTGCCGCGAATCATGGTGGCAGTAATAAAATCGGCCAAGTCGGGGTTGTCTGTGCAGACGGCGGTTAGCCTCGCAGAGCCGGGAATGTCGATATAGGCCACCGTTCCCTGACCTGCGGGGCTGTAGGTGGCGTTGTACAGACTAAGTTGTCCGCTGTCAACTTCGGCTCCAGGCAGACGCAGATAAAGAATCCAGTGTTCGCCAGACCAGAGGAGCGGACCTTGACTGAGGGTGGCTTGGGTCATGGATTGAGCTCTTCACGGCCCTCAAGCAATATCGCGGACGAGCACCAAAATCGCCGCCTGCGGCACGACGATGAACTTCTCGTCGTCGAACTTGATTTCCACCGCGTCCTTGCGCAGGAAAATGGCGTGGTCGCCTTTTTTGGCTTGGAGGCCGATATAGCGCATCTGCTCGCCCCCCTCTTCCCAAGGTGCACCGTCGTCATCGGTTTTCGGCGGCAAGGGAACGCCTGGTCCTACTTCTTCAATGCGCCCGCTTTGCACATTCTCTTTTTCCAAGGCGGTCGGCGGCAAATAGAGCCCCACGGCCGTGCGCTCTTCCATGTCGTCAATCCGGATGAGCACGCGGTCGCCGACTACGTACAGTTCCTTGTCGCCCCTAATCATCTGCTCCTCCCTAGGTTAAGACGCCAGTCGCAAACACTCGTTATAGCGCTCAAAGCGCTCCCCTTCCCCCTCTACTGGATCAACGTACTTGAGCCAAAGGGCGCTGTCCTTCCTGTCGCCGCTGAGTTTGCGGCGGCTACCGAGGTTGCTCGGATCAGCGCCGTTCCACACCACCTGGCCGTCCTGCATATAGATGAACTCCCCTCGGTAGTGGTCAATGAGCTTCCGCTGTTCCTCTTGGTAGATCAGTCCCTGCTCGCAGGTGGTGCGCCGCCAATTGGCCACCGTGGCGTCTGAGTCCGTAGATACGGAGTCAAATTCGGCCAGTGGAGCCTCGACCTAGCTGGCAAAATCGATCTCGTTCAAATCCACTGTGCCAAAGCCGTGCCTGGCAGCTATCAGCAGGTGATTGCGGTCGCGACGGAAAGGCGGGGTCGGCCAATCGGAGTGAGGATCGTGGCCCATCAGGGTCATGCCGCAGGCATCGGTCGCCACCGGATGATCGCCAGCCATCAAAGCGTTGCAAATCCGGCCCTCGCCGCCCCATTCGCGGCCCCATTGGCCAGTGAGGGCCTCGACGATGTTGAGGCAGGGTTTGGTAATCATGCCCAAGTCCGGCAGGACGTAGGAAAGCCGGATGAGATGGTGGTAATACGACCGCGTCCGCCCTTCCGGCGGGATCATCGGCGGCAAGCCAAAGAGATTTTTTAGGGTCAAGGTAATGCCCATAAAAGCGTGATTCTTCATCTTGGCGATGGATACCACCTCGTCGGCCTCGGCAAAAATGGCATTGAGCAAATAGCGGTCGAACATGCAGCCGCCACCGGGCACGTCGTACGTGGCAAAGGGAGGCAAATTCGAATCGACATAGCGGACGCCAAAGTCGTCCAGAATATAGCGGTAGTTAAAGTCGTCGGGCGTTACATGGCCGTTGCCATAGGGGTAGGTGTCGGTGGCGATTAGCTCGGCTGTGGTCCGCTCCCGCAGTAAGCGCAGCACCGCGCGGGCCACGGCATCATCTACCAACTCCCTGCGGCGACCAGCGAAGTACTCGATGCGCTCCGGCGGCTTGATCATATTGAATTTTAATACGATCCGCTGCGCCTTTTCCAGCTTCTTCCAAGAGCGCTCCAGCGGATCGGTAGTCCGCTTGAGGACTTCGTAGATTTCTTCCTCGCTCGCCCGATGGTCGCAATGCGAGGCCCTAACTGTGTACTGTCTATTGGCCATGATGCCTTCCCCCTTTTTTGTTAAGTGTTTGTGGCTACTCGCCGAGGACGCCCACGGTCTGTTCGAGCCGCATCAGAGCAAGCGCTTTGTCGCGACGCGCGACAGCGTTTTGCGTGCGCGCCTCCACTAGCGCCAATTGCGCGTCCAGATTTTCCAGTTGCGTGCCGACTCCGCTCGCATAGCGCAACTCGGCGACTTCTAACCCCTTCTCGGCCTGCAATACCGCATCGCGGTGGGCCTCAATGCGCTGACTCGCTTCCTCGACGGCATAATAGGCCTGTTGGATTTGCAGCCGCACCTGCCTTGCGATCCGCTGCCGGTCGAACTCTATCCGGCGCAAGTCCTGCCGCGCCTGCGCTACGCGCGCCCCGGTGAGCCGCCCGTCGAAAAGCGGCATTTGCACTACTAGCCCTGTATTCCAACTTTTGCGCCACTCCCGATCGGCTAGGTCGAACTCGTCACTTTGGAACTGGGTTTGCCCAGCGGCTACTAGTTCCACGCTAGGCCGGGTGGACGCCTGATCGGCTGCGATCTTCCGCTCGTGCCAGCCTATTTCCTGCTCGACGTGTGCCAGCTCTGGCCGCTTCGATAGCCCCAAGGTGACGAGCCCGTCCAGATCATCGAGATTGAGCACCGTCTCCGTGCGAAACGTTCCCCGCACTTTTATGGTTTGGTCCAAGTCCAAACCCACGACATCCTTGAAGGCCATCGTGGCCAGTCGCAGGTTATTTTCTGCACTGATGGAGTCGGCACGCATGTTTGAGACCTGTACCTGAGCGCGCAACTGATCCAGCTCAGCGGCCCGACCAGCCTGCGTCCGTGCCTCCACTTGGGCCAGATTGCGTCTGGCCCACGCCAGCGCCAAGTGCGACACGGTGCGCAATTCCTCGGCTAGGAGCAGGTCGTAAAATCGCTCCTCTACCTCGGCTAGCACAAGCTGAGTTGTCTGCCGTTCGGTTTCGCCGAGCATGGCAAATTGGCGGCGAGCCATGTCCTCAGTAGCGCGAATGCGACCTCCGGCATAGAGCGGCTGGCGCACGCTCAGGACGCCCGTGAGGTTGTTTTCCGTGCCGATCCTGACGGCATTGCCAGCAAAGACAAAAGAAGGCAGCAGCCAATTGCGGCTATACGTGAAGGAGGCATCGACTTGCGGCAACCCCGCTGCTCGCGCTACGCGTAGCTCTTCGCGCCCGCGCAGCAGGTCAATGCGGGCTTGCAACAGGTGCTCATTGTTTTCTTGCACCAAAGTCAACCCGATTTGCAAGTCGAGAATCAGCGGCTCGGCCTCTGCTCGGGCCGGGCGGCTGGAGACTGCACACAAGACCATCAAGCAGAACGCCCCCACCCCGGTCTTGCTCAACATAGCAAATCGCGCTGCCGCAACCACGCCTCGACCTCCGCACCTCCGACATCGGCCAGCATAACGCCGTCGATTTCGACGCAGGGTGAGGCGTATTGCCGGCTCTTGGCGACCATTTCCGCAAAGGCTTTGCGGTCGCTGGTAATATCCAGCTCCTCGTATGGTAATCCGGCTCTATCGAGTACCGTCCGCACGCCTGGACTCCAAGGGCAATACGGATTGAGATACACTTTGATCACAGGAGTAATCTGTTCCACTTTGGCCTTTCCGATGTACGGGGGACGCGATATATTGAGAAAAACATATCGCCCGCCTCTCATCCCTGTCAAGGAAGAGACCTCAATCTATGAGACCGCTGGTCCTGTTTCACGGGGGCTGCAACGACGGCTTCTGTGCCGCGTGGATCTACCGCCGTTACGTCAACCCGCAAGCCGAGTTTAAGGCGGTTCAATACAACACCGACCCGCCGGCTACGGCTGACCGCGATGTCGTCATCCTCGACTTCAGCTACGAGCGGGCACAGCTCATGGAGATGCACGACCACGCCCGCTCGCTCTTGGTTTTGGATCATCACGAGACGGCTGCACACGCCTTAGCCGGGCTCGACTACTGCGTATTCGCCGAGGACAAGTCTGGAGCACGCATGACTTGGGAACACTTTTTCGATCCCCGCTCTCAGGTCAGTGCTAGCGATGTCCCTTGGCTGGTGTCCTATACTGAAGACCGCGACCTGTGGCGGTGGGCCTTGGACGATTCTAAGGCCGTCAACGCCGCCCTCGCCTCGTACCCGCGCGACTTTGCCGTGTGGGATGAAATCGCCGTGCGTGGGCCACAAGCCCTCGCCGTGGAAGGCCAAGCCATTCTCCGCTTCCAACACCGGCTCATCCGACCGCGCGTTCGGTACCACGGTTGGACCACCATCAGTGGGTTTCGCGTCCCCATTACCAATGCCACGTTTCTAACCTCTGAAATCGGCAATGCCCTCGCCGAAGGGCATCCTTTTTCCGCCGTGTTCTTCATCCGCCCAGACAGCAAGGTCGTGTACAACCTGCGCTCCAAGGGAGACGCGGCCGCAGATGTGGGTCGCATTGCGCGCGATTACGGGGGTGGAGGGCACAAACACGCTGCGGCTTTTACTTTAGAGACCATGTTGCCGATGGAAGCTGACACGTAAATGACCCCCGAACAGCGCTATCTGTTCGACATCAACGGCTATTTGCACCTTCAAGCAAAACAGGCACCTGCGATCAGTCGCAAGTGCCTGTTTTTTGGTGAGCCCACTGGGAATCGAACCCAGGACCTACGGATTAAAAGTCCGGTGCTCTACCAGCTGAGCTATAGGCTCTTTGGTGCTGTATCTAATTAAAAATAAGCGGTTTGCGTATCCATCGCAAGACTTCCTACTACATTGGCGGCTTTTATCCTAGGCCTAGCGGTACCGGCCAATAAGCTCAGTAAGCCAACGCGATAATTTTGGTCGTTTTATGCGTCTGTGCGTCGCCTTG
>JAJEEZ010000581.1:0-2762 GCA_022820705.1 Candidatus Latescibacterota bacterium
AAAGAGCACTCGCACCGCTCCGTGCTGCAAGCTAAAGACCACCGAGCCGTTGTTGAGGCCAAGAGGGGTGTTGCCGTCTGCATCGACAAAGTCCGCAGTCGGATGCAGGACCAGTCCCGCGACCCCACCCAAGCCTGCCAAGCTGTCGCCCGCCGCGACTCGGTGGTAGCGCACGCCCCGCTCGGCGATGAGTTCTTGCAAACGCCGTGCGGTCCACGAATCATAGACCTGCCCGCTGTCGAGGAAGTAGCCGACTTCCATTTGCTCCAACAGGGCTACTAGCCCGCCGATGTGGTCGTTGTGCGAATGCGAGGCTACGACGACATCGACCCGCCGGACGCCCATGTAGCGCAAGAAAGGCAACAGCACCTGTTCGCCGCAGTCGAAGTATGCGTTGCGCTCGCCGCCATCGACGACCATGGTTTTGCCGTCGGGGAAGCGCACAAACGCCGCGTCGCCTTGGCCCACGTCCAAAAAGACGATCTCCAAGTCGCGGGCGCGGAGCGCATAGGTCCACACCGCGACATTGAGCCAGATGAGCGCTGCGAAAATGGCGGCTTTGCGCGCCCATGCCTTGTGGGGGAGAAGCGGGCCGAGTAGGCAGAGCGCGGCAATTACTGCTACGAAGAGCACACCGGGTCGCGGCACCGCCACGGACGCAAAGGGCAGCGAGGCCCACCACGAGACTAGCTCGATCAGTCCTACGAGGATCAAGTAATTGGCCGCGTTGAACAGGGTGGCGACCGAGGGCAAAATCCACCCCGTCAACGCGGCGAGTAGGCCCAAGCCCACGGCGAGCGCCAAAAGCGGCACTACCACTATATTGGCCACCACGGCCACCACTGCTAGCTGCTGAAAGGAATAGGCGATCAAAGGTCCGGTGCCGAACTGGGCTGCCAGCGAGGCACACAGGGGGATGACGACCCAGCGGCCGACTCGGCTATCGGCGCGTTGAAAGGCCGCGGGGAAAAGCGAGGCGAGCGGCCCATGCAAGGAGACGATGGCCCACGTCGCGCCAAAGGAGAGTTGGAAGCTCAGGCTCCACGGACTCTCCGGCCATATCACTAAAATTGCTAGCGCCGCCAGCCCTAGGGTGTTGTAGATGTCGCCCTGTCGCCGGAGCACCCGCCCCAACAGCACTACTGCTCCCATTACCACCGCTCGCACCACCGGCACCTGCGCTCCGGTTGCGAGGGCATAGAGCGCCAGCGCGACGATGGTGGCTGCGGAACTCGGTCGATCAGCGAGCCGCAAGAGCCGGAAACCAAAGAAGAAGAACCCGCCCACCATCCCGACGTGGAGTCCGCTGACCACGAGCGCGTGCGCCAGTCCGGTGCTGCGAAACGCAGTGCGCACCTCTTCGGGAATCCGCCGCTTCTCTCCCAAGAGTACGCCCAACAGCAGTCCGGCTGGCGCTCCTGAGAGGTTGCGCTCAATGCTCTGGCGCACGGCGCGTCTGAGGGGTAGCACCACGCCTTCGTACAGCCAGTGTCCGGGCAAGCGCTCTACGGAAACGATCTGCGCGGGTTTGCCGACGAAGAGCGTGCCGTAGATGTCTTGCTGAGCCAAAAAGGCTCGGTAGTCGAAGGCACCGGGATTTCGCACCGCACGGGGCCGTTGCAGCTTTCCGCGCAGGGACACGCGGTCGCCGTAATCGGCTGGCAAGTACGCGTCTTTTACTGTGACTAGCACCTGCCCACTCAAGTGGTAGATGGCGCTGTCGGCAACCACCTGTTCCAGCTCGATAGTAAAATATATTCGCTCGTCGCTGTGCTCTGGTTCTTGGACGATGCGCCCGGTGACCACGCCGCGCTGACCAAAGACCTCGAGTGCGACTAGGTGGGGCAAAGGGGACAGGGCTGTGTCGATGTGGTAACGCAGTGCGCCTAGCAGGATGACCAACACCCACAGCGTCCAACCTGCCCAACGCACCTTGTTGTAGAAGGCTGCGGCCGCGCAGAAAAAGGCCAATCCGCTTAGGGCTGTCGCTGCGACTAAGCCTATCTCCACGGCTCGTCCCAAGAAAATGCCGGTTCCGAATCCGAGAGCGGTCCACAGCGCGGGCCGCCGAAGCGTCTTTTTGCTCGCAGACATACCAAGTCTAACGGCAAAAAGCGTTCCAACTCGACAGGATGTTGACGAGTCTGTATGCTAAGGCGGAGAAAAGAAAAAGAAGTTTTGACGAAGGAAGGTTAGATGACCGCTCCCACAATTAAGCTCCGAGGCAAAGACCGCCGCTACTTACGCGGCTTAGGCAACTCACTGCGCCCGACCGTGTATTTGGGCAAAGAGGGGCTTTCCGCTGCCGTTATCCGCTCGCTCAACGAAGCCTATGCCAATAGCGAGTTGGTCAAGGTGCGCTGCGAGCGAAACATCCCCCTCGACCGCCGCGAAGCCGGCGAGCAGCTTGCCGCCGCTACCGAGTCACACCTAGTGCAAGTCTTGGGCAACACCCTGCTCCTCTACCGACCCGACCCCGACGACCCCCAAATCGCGCTGCCCGAATAGAGGCGCAGGCTTTCGTTGAGAAGCGAGACCAGCTTGCATATACTTACTTTTGAAAACTCGCGATAGGAAAACTGTTATGCTCAATCTGATTCCCTTACACTTTTGAAAATAGGTCTGCTGCCCATAGTTTATGGCTCTCTTTTAACCGCCTAAGATCAAAGGAGGGCCTTATGAGCAGCAGCGAACAGGTATATAACCGATTGCTGGGTAGGTTGCAAGCACTCGTGCCGGTATCCAACCGCAAACAGTTGGTC
>JAJEEZ010000047.1:0-8880 GCA_022820705.1 Candidatus Latescibacterota bacterium
CTTCCTCATCCCGCTCGCGCGCCCGGTGCTCGGGATATTGGCACGAAAAACCTAACCTGTGCAGGAGTTTGCCCACATGATCGGGGTGATAGCCCACATTAAACTGCTGCTGGATCAGGGTGGCCACCCGATCACAGGTCCACAAGTCGGTGTCGTAGCCGGCGGCCAACGGACCGGCCACCAACCAGTCCAGCAATTGCGCTTTTTGCGCCTCAGTCAGCCGACTGGGTCGTCCCGGATGGGGTTTGGCTTTGAGGCCAGCGGCGCCGTGTTGCTCTTTCATCGTTTTCCAGCGGTGAACCGACGAGGGGGACGCCTTGACCAAACGGGCTACTTCGTTAAGTCCTTTACCCTCATCTAGCAGTTGGCTAGCCAGTTGACGACGGTACTCCAGCCGATCGGCACTCCCTTTAGGTCGCATGCAATCGAATATAACGCATTCCTTTTAAAAAGCAGAATTCAATAAGTAAAGCCTCTATCGATAAACATATTCCAGCGTTGCAACGCCGTGGGGTCGATGTATCTTTTACGCCTTTTTATACACTCACATTCACGGAGACAGAAAGCCCCTTCAATATTGATTTGGTCTTTCTTGATAGCTTCACAGAGGAAGAGCAGGAGGTATGGCACGATGCTGCGAAGCGTTGGGAGGCGGCTATACAGACTGAGCTTCCAGATTACACGTTTCCTGATGCATGGTCTGGAACATGTGGCGATCACTGGATGGATATACCCGCTGGCGAACGAATAGAGGGCCTGCGAATCTATGTAGTGAAGTTTGGAGAAACCCGTTTTGATCAAGGAACCGGTGGCTTTGGGGCCCCTGTTGCGCTTGGTTCAGACTCATTGCCGTTTATTGGTTGTATCGGAATTAAAACAAGGGCTACCTTTAGCCTTCAGAGGCTGAGGTATATAGCACTTCATGAAATAGCACACGTCTTGGGAATCGGGACTATCTGGTTCAACAAGGGAATGCTTCGCGAGCTGAATGGTGATACTCATTTTCCTGGGCCAAAAGCTATTGCGGCTTTTGATCAAGCCGGTGGCACAGATTACCAAGGCGCAAAAGTACCAACTGAACGAGATGGTACACATTGGCGCACTAGCGCCCTATCCGGTGAGCTTATGTCAACATTTGCACTGGATCCTGTAATTTCAGCGATAACGCTGCAAGCGCTAAGCGATCTGGGCTACTTGGTTGATCTTTCCGCGGCGAATCCATACGTGCTGCCCTCGCCAGCGGCCGCAAAACCCGTCGCCGACGCGGAGTTGGAGTTCTTCTGCTCACTTGAGGGGCTACCCGCGCCGGTCTATCTGGACGATTGATCCAACCTAAGCGGGCGTGGAGGCTGCCGTCTCCGCGCCCGCTTCTTCGCTACTTCTCTACCGACACGTCGCCGCACGACTGATGGCAGGGCGCAACCGATAGCTTGCGCTTGGCCCAATTCTTTCCCAACATACGCTTCTGATCGAAATCAAAGACCGTTCCGCCGCTTCAGTTAAGCGGCTTCTTGCGCACGGTTGATGTTTCCAACGAAGCGAACGCATTCTAAGATGTCTTGGTTGCAGCTGAAAGGAGTGACGCGGCGCTTTGGCAAGGCCGAGGTTCTGTCTGGCATTGACCTGTCGCTGGGAGCGGACGAGATGCTGGTGGTGCTAGGGCCGACCGGCGCGGGCAAGACCACGCTGCTGCGGATCGTCGCCGGGTTGGACGCGCCCGATGCGGGCCAAGTCGAGATGGACGGCGAGGAGGTGACGCACTGGCCGCCGGCCGAGCGCGACATTGCGTTGGTCTTCCAGCACTTCGCCCTGTATCCCGACTGGAGCGTGCGGCGCAACGTGGAATTTCCGCTCAAGGCACCGCGCCAGCAGCTTGCACGCGATGAGATTGACCAGCGCGTCGGCTGGGCGGCTGAGCTGCTGAAGATTGAGCGGCTGCTCGATCGGCCAGCGGCCCGCCTGTCTGGGGGAGAGATGCAGCGAGTGGCCATTGGACAGGCGATTGTGCGGCGGCCGCGACTGTTTCTTTTTGACGAGCCGCTGACTAATTTGGACGCCAAGCTGCGGGAGTCCCTCCGCCTAGAGCTGGCCCTGTTGCGGCAGGAGCTGGGCATTCCGGCAATCTACGTGACCCACGATCAAGCCGAGGCCCTGTCCATGGGCGATTCCATTGCCGTGCTGGCCGAGGGGCGGATTTTACAGCAGGGTAGCCCAGAGGCTATTTATCGCCAGCCGGTCTCGCCGGTAGTGGCGCGCCAATTGGGGCAACCCGCGATCAATATCCTCAGCGTCCAGCGGCGCGGAGATGCGTGGATTGGTCCGAACGGAGCCGAGCGAATGCCAGCGCTGAGTGGGACAGGCGAGATGATGCTCGGCGTTCGACCGGAGGACATCGCGCCTGAAGGAGGGCATGTGCCGGGGGTGGTGAGCGTCGTCGAGGATGCTGGGGCCGCGTGGATTTTATGGGTGGATTGGGCCGGGGCATCCATCCACATCATCGCGTCTAAGGAACGGCGTTTTGCTCCGGGAGAGACCGTGTATCCGCGCATTGACGCAGAGCGGGCGCTGCTCTGGCCGTGCTAGGCGATCGGTTTACTCATTGGTCCCTATGCAGAACGGGCCTCCCACACTATCGTCAAATAATCATTGCAAATGAATCGCATCGAGATTGGCGGTAAGCTGCTGTTGGTCGTTGCTAGTTTGGCTGTTACCGCGCTCGCCATTGAAGTCTCTTTTTGGCTCTTGGCTCGGTCCGAGCGGATCTATCCCTTGGTCTATTACGAAACCGACGATCCCAACCTCGATCTGTGGTGCTACGACGAGCACTTTGTGGGCACTCCTGACTGGGATCTGCGGCGAGTGCATCCGTACGGGCAGTTGACCTATCTGGGCAATGCCAACAATGATTCCACCCTCGCCAATCTAGCGCCGATCAAAGTGCCCAATGCCATTGAGATGCGCCGCAACGAAGAGCAACTGCGCGAGCGGCCGATGGCCGAATTCGACGCGCAAAGGGACAAAATCGTCTTAGTAATTGGCGATTCCTTTGGCTTTGGGCAGGGGGTCCGGGTTGCGGAGCGCTTCTCGCATATTTTGGAGCTTCGGTTGAATCGGGAGCGTCCAGCGGAACGCTATCAGATTTTCAACGCCTGTGCGCCGGGCATGAATATCAAGCGGGTCGCCAAGACTATGGAGCGCTATGTCGAATACTTTACGCGGGTCGAGCGCGTTGTGTATTCGTTTACTCTGAACGATCCGTTTAGGATTGGGCGTCTGCTGGAGATGGAAAGGGAACTGGCCGATTTTATGCACTTGCGCTCCAATGCGGGGGCAGCCCGGTTTCTGGCGGGGAGAAGTAGCTATACACTGCGTTGGTTTGCCGCACGGTTGGAGAGGCAGCAGATCTCCCGAGATACCATTGAATGGTACCGACAACTCTACAAAGACAACCTAGGTTGGACCCTGACCCGGCAGTTGCTCAGCCGGATGAAGAAATCCTGCGCCGATAAGGGTATTAAATTCTCTTTGGTTGTCTTCCCCGTGTTCTACCAACTCGAAGCCTATCCCCTATCAGAGGTGCACGAAACGCTCGGGTCATTTGCCCAGCACGAGGGAATACACTACGTCGATCTCCTCGCGCAATTTGCTGGCAAGGACGAACGGGATTACTGGGTCCACCCGACGGATTTTCATCCCAATAGTCGGGCGCATAGGGAAGCGGGGGATTTCCTGTACGACGCCATCCCTTGGTAAAGCCAGTTTTCAGTACGTGGCATACACGACGCCGGTTTTTTCGACCTTTTCCCGGTCGGCATCGACCGAAACCCGATATAGGTAAATCCCTGGTGGCACCAAGCTGTCGGCCTCGTCCCGACCATCCCACGCCCGCTCATACTCGCCGATCCCATCTGCGCCCGCGTACACCTGCCTCACCCGGCGACCTGACAAATCCCACACTTCTACCGTCACCTGCGCACGGTCCGTAATCTCCAAGATGTCGTAACGGATGCCCACCTCGTCGTTGCGGCCATCGTTATTGGGCGTGAAAATGGCCGGCTCGACCCGCACCTGTAATAGCTTCTGCTCCTGCGCGGCGGTGACCACCGACACCCGGTTGCCCTCGTATTTGGCCGTAGCGTCCCCCGCGTTGACCCCCTGCGGCACCTCCAAAGGCTGGCCGCTGTCCGACACCTGCGCTGCAAAGATAGCTCCGTAGCGCAGCACCTGTGCTGCGAAATCGACCTCGACCAGCGTTCCCGAATCTCGCTCCTCAAGGCGCGGGAAACTGACTGCCAGCCGATGCGGCTCCTCGGCTTCCACCGCAAAGGCCACGGGCACGTCGCCAATGCGCACGGCCTCCACTGCGCTGATGATTGAAGAGGTCTCAATTTCCAGGCGGTCAAAGCCGGCATCGCCCGGGTGGATGGTCGGCCGCAACGCATAGGTGAAGGACGACTGTTGTCCTACTTTTGCTTCGACGGGCCAGACCTCGCCCACTAGGTTCGTCGCCACCGGCTCGGAGGCGCGCAACTCCACGAAACCCACCCGGCCGCCGGCGTCTTCACGGGGCAGAAAGTCGATCTTGAACTGGAAATAGCGTCTAGGACTCGCCGACACCACCGGCGTGCCACTGCTGTCGGCAAAGTCGTAGGGGGCCGACCAAAAGGTCCAGTGGTCGAGGTCGTGGGTGATGCCAGCCTTTTCGTCGCGTTTGAGATCGTCGTAGCCGTCGCGACCCACCTCGATTTTGCCGCCGCGGCCAGTGAAGCGCCAGAACACGTCCGCATCGTCGTCTAGGCCGCTGCGGGTCTGGATGAGGACTTGGGCTCCGAGATCCTGCACCCCGGACCAGCGCATATCTCCCCAAGCCATGGGCCGCTCGAAATCAATGACATCGGAAATATAAGTGGCCTGTTTGACGAACCCCTTGGCGTAAACTTCTATTTCGTTCACTTCCCAGTCCGTGTTGTGCTCGGCCAAGGCCACTTGGACAAACTCTACTGCCTCGTGTGGTGGGATGGGAATGTCGAGGATTTGCTCTCGGTTGTCTCTCACCTCGACAATATAGGGCGATTTCGGCGGGACGATGCCGTAGTTGACTATGGGCAGCGGGCCGATGTGAACGCGGAGGATGCCCACGGTGCGGCCCGGGTCGGTAAACCCGGATATCACCCGAATCCGATCGATGTTGTAGAGGCCGCCTAGGAAGATATTGGCCGTGCCCGCCCGCCCGAAAACATCGATGCAGGCCCCGGAGCCGCTGCGGTGTTTGGCGCACAGATACTGTTCCGCCAGCCAGAAAGTGCCCGTGTCGCCATCCCACACCGCTGAGTTCACATCGGCTCTTAAATACTCGCCCCCTTTTTCTTTGATTCCGGGTGCTATGTTAAAGTCTGGATTGCGCTTGAGAGGCTGGATACCGGTGCTATCCACGTCCAAGTCAATAGCTGTCCCGTGAGGTTCGGCATCGAAATCCGCCCAACTCAATTGTCTGAAGTCCACTCCGGCATGGCCTTCCTCAGGCGGTTTGGGCCGATCTGCACCGCCGAACCGGTAAATGGTCAGACCCGAGGCTGGGCCAGCCCAAAAACCGATCACCCAAGAAGAAACCCAGAATAGAGAAAGGAAGCGTGCTACTTTCATCGACGTTCACCCCACAAATTCTGGATAGTGCTGCGCCAGCCGCTGTAAGAAGTTATGTAAAATTCCCAATGTGTCCCGAGCGGAAAAGCGGCGGATATGAGGAGCGAGGGCGCGTGGCTCCCGAATCTCGAAAGATAGTGTTGAAAGGGTGTTGTGTCATCTTTTTCTTGCCACTATGTTGCGCACGTCAATCGAGTCCATTGAACGTGGGCTGGGGAGCGAGCTTGAGGAGTTAGCGAATCCGGCACTTTCTGAAGGCGACTGTCGCTTTTCACTTGCGCTCGGGGTACACCCGGGATTTAAAACGGCTTCTAAGAAGCGTAGAGGGCAAATAGTTTAGCGCGGTCCAGGTACACTTTGACCTTGAGTCCTCCGCGCATCTGTGAGACCATCTTCTGTTCGAGACCGCCTTCTTTGCTCCCGTCCGCGTCTTGCCCATCGCCTTTCCATTGTATCTGGTGTTCTGTTTCATTGCCCGAGAAGGGTATGCAGTCGTCGCGGCCAAAACCCGACACGACCCGGTCAAACGGATCGACCAGTTCCACTTGCAGTGAGCCGCCGCTCGCGTCGGCGTTGATCCACAAGGCATGGGGATCCATGTTCAGTGGCACCGTGGTCACGATCCCCTGAGCGTCCGTCTTTAGACAGACCAGTCGATCCTTTTCGATTTTCGCCAGATTGATTCCCCGCTGGGTTTTCTCGCCGCCGCGTGGGGGCTCGCCGTGCAGATCGTTCGAGCCGCCGTGATAGACCCATATCTCCTCGTCTAGGACAAAAGGGGCATGCGGGGGATAGACAGATCCACAATCATAGCTGCCCGGGGGGCCGCAGAGCAGAATGGGTTCGCGGTTGCCCGCCCGATGCCAAGTGCGGCCGTCCTTTGAATAGGTCAACTGAACGTCCATCTGGTTCATCCATGTGGGCATCCAATCTTCGATCTGGTTCTGGGCTATCCACCCCTCGTAGAGCGTGTGAAACACAGACAGAAAGCCGATGCGAAAGTCGCGGTATGCCAGTGAACTCATGCCGTAAAACTCGTGGTCTTGGGGAGGATCGAGTTCGTCGGGGGCGACGATGATCTGGCGCGAGGTCCAGTTTTCAAAGTCACTGCTCTCGGCCATGCAAATGATGCGCACGTTGGGCCGGCCCCGCAGATAGACGACGTAGCGGTGGATTTGGGCATCCCAATAAGCGACCAGATGGGTGTCTGATCCCTCGGGAATGACCGGATTGCGCCAGTGTCGGGGCACGTCCCAATGGATCCCGTCGGCCGAATACGCCACGCAGACCGGCTGGACAATGCCGGCGAATATCATGTCGCCGCTCTGGAACATAAAGAGCATCTTGTAGCGCTTGGCTGGATCGGTTTCAATGGGGTCTTTCATGACGCCGGTCCCAGCTCCCCACCTGAAAAATGGAAAGACCAAGTTATTCTCTTTGCTGCCGCCGTCCTCAAAGAGGTTGAGGATGGGTTTTTCCCAGTGGATCCCGTCTTGGGAGATGGCGTAGGCCAGTCCGTCCGCTTGGTCGCCGCGCGCGTCGCTCAATTTTCGGCCCACGCCGTACCACATCTTGAAGATGTTTTCGTCGTCGTCGTACATGACGTTGATGTAGCTGCCGATCAGCCACTCCTCTTCATAGGCTTGATCTTTCTCGATCAGTGGTTGTTGCGAAACCTTCTTGGCGGGTACGACCCCTTTTGCGACGTTGTCGAGGCTTTCGATAACCGCATCGTCGATGAACAAAAAGGCCGATTTCTCATCCGTCATGTTATTGCTCCTCTTGAAGCGCTGGCAACATTAATGGCAGAAGGGTTGTCTGAGCATGGGTTTTTCCCCTGCTTTTCTCAGCACCTATTACCGGCTAGCAGACCGGGGAGTTACAGAGCGTCCGTCGCTTGCTCTGGTCAGGGAGGCCACGGTGGCGGCATCGATGGCTTGCGGGACAATGAGAAAGCCGTCGGCTTCAAAGGCGTGGCGCTGGGCGTGAGTTAATTGGACGAATTGCATTTTCCCCCGAGTTGAATCTATGGTTAGATCATCGGCATCCTACTCGCCGAAAAAATAGGGTGTAATTACCCCTCAACCAACTTTTCCTCAAGAGGAGGACATCAAGATGAAAATCACGGTGATCAAAACCTTCATGGGGCTATTCAGCGGCCGCAACCGAGGGCTGATCAAGGTTGATTCCTCTTGCTCTAATTGTCTGCTTGGATATATCTATGGTATGCGCAAGACGCTCAAATTGGTAGGGTCGTGATCGCCAACACCCATCCATTGACCCCAGCTCCCGTCCGTCCGCTCTGGGCCTTGTCCGCGGGGACGGCCTTGAGCGTTCTAGTCGCTTTTTGGGGGCCTTATAATAGCTTGGTGGTGCGCGGTTCCTACCTGACTATTGACTTTACCACCGCGGCCGCCGTTTTCCTGCTGTTTTTCCTCGCCCTGTTCGTCAATGGTCTGCTGCGCCGTTTCCTCCCTTACCTAGCCCTGTCTTCGGGGGAACTGGCCATTGCCTATGTGATGGCGGCCATTTCCTGTTCTATATGCACCATGGGGCTGACCTTGTACCTGATTCCCATCCTGCCGGCGATTTCCTATATGGCCTCCCCCGAAAACCAATGGGCCGAACTCATTCATCCCTTTGTGCCGCACTGGCTGGTGCCCCAAGGCGAGGACGTCATCCGCGGCTTTTACGAAGGCATTGCCCGCGACCAGCCCATTCCTTGGATGGCTTGGATCCGCCCTCTGCTGAACTGGCTGCCAGTCTTGTTGGGCCTGTACATGGTCATGATCGCGCTGGCCGTTCTCTTCCGCCGCCAGTGGATCGAATACGAGCGCTTGGCCTATCCCTTGGCCCAACTGCCCCTGGTGATGGGCACCCAGCAGCCCGGTCGCGCGCTCAATTCCTTTTTTCGCAATCCGGTGATGTGGAGCGGCTTTGCCGTCCCCTTCATCGTCACTTCGCTCAACGGCCTCAACGCCTACTTCCACTTCTTCCCCCGCATCATCCTCAACACCAGCGTCCCTGTTTTCCACGGCATGGAGAACCTGACCATCAATCTCAGTTTCCCCATGATGGGCTTTGCCTACCTCATTCACCAGGAAGTGGCGCTCAGCGTCTGGTTTTTTTATTTGCTGGGCTATGCAATCAAAGGCTATTTCGGCGTTATTGGCCTCACCCGCACTCTCGACGTCGATATCTACACGCAGAGCGATGGCGGCCCGATCATGGCCTTCG
>JAJEEZ010000391.1:0-10539 GCA_022820705.1 Candidatus Latescibacterota bacterium
ACGGTCAGCCGCCGACGCCCCGGACAGCGAAGGTCAATAAGAGCTATATCGCAGTCCGCAGAGACGCCGGGCGTCTGCACGGCACCGCCGAAGGCGAGAGTGGAGTGAGGCCACACGTAGAAGGTGCGCGGTTCCTCCCGCGAGTCGAGTCCCTGCGAGTCGCGGCCCACCTCGCCGAAGGTAGCCGGATCGTCGATACGCCGAGCCTCACCATCGACAGCAATCTCCATCCACGGCTTGCCCGCGCGCCGGTTAAAGCCACCCCACCCAATCTCGACCTCGTGCCAAACTCCAACGTCCACTCTGCCCGGAGCCCACACCTCTACCTCGTGGCCGTTCTGACTCTGCACGCTGAAGCGCATCCTACCGTCCGCTTCGACGACGAGGGCAAAGGTATTAACTCTCGTCCCACCGATCCCGCCGCCGCCATTCCCCGTATTGAACAACACCAGAGGACCGTCCTTGTCCCCCCGCAATCGGAAGCGCAGACGCAGGCGTCCGCCGTTGGAACAGAACCAAGGCCGGGCCTCGTACTGCAAGGCATCGCCCCCGCTCAACCGGACGATGTCATCGACGAACCGAAGACCGCGAGGCCGACGTCGCAACGCCACGAGACCAACCGGCTGTTCCCCGGTCAACAGCCAATATTCCTGCTCGGTGCGCCGAGCAGAGACGCGCAACCGCTGCCAATCCTGCGTGCTCTCCAAACCACCCGGCACGGCGACGATCTCGTTCTGGCCACCCACGCAGGGCAGACTGCCGCAACTCACCGGCTGGGCCTCGGCAGCACTGATCGCGCGCAGCACGGGATGCCCCGCCCACTGCACGTGCAAGTTCATAAAGCCGTGGGCCACATCGCCGTCGTACCCACTAACGCAAAGAATCGCCGCGTCGGGTCCGTGGCTAGTGCGCATCACAGCAGAGCGACCGCCGCGCGCCTCAAAACGACGTGCCAGTGGAGCCAGCCGGCGTTGCTTGGCCGCCCGGAAGTCGGGATCGTAAAAGCAGTAGGCGTAAGGCCCGTAGGAGATCATGCACTCCGCGGTCGAGCCTTTGACGCCACCACCGAAGCGGTAGATCCGGCCTAGCCGCGGGTCGGCGAGGGCGGCGTCGCGCAGCATCTCGTCGCCGGCCTCCTGGGCCAGCCGCAGGAGAGCGGGGGAGCAGGCGTTGAGTTGGGTGCCGAGCACGTTGGCGTTGGCGGGATAGTAGAGCAGGTCGGGGATCTTGCGCGGCGCTGCCCAATGAGCGCGGAACCAAGTCAGCGGCCGCCGCAGCCGAGTCGGCACCTCGCGGCCGAGATCAATCCCAGTGACATTGCACAGCGCGTCGGCAAACTGCAGGAGCCAGAGGTTCTCCCAGGGCCAGAAGGAAGGCCCATCCACCGGCTCGCCAGCGGGCCCGCAGCCGTGGGGTAGGATGGCGGCGCGGAATCGATCAATGACCGCCTGTACCCATACCTCCGCCTTGGGGTGTTCGCCCAGCAGGTGCAGAGCAGCCACGCCAAAGTGCCCGTTGTCCACGACTGCGTGGTGCCCACCTTCCTCCCCGTGGCGTTGCTCCTCCACATCCAGCCACCAGCGCTCCAACTGCCGCACGAGACAGGCGCGGACCTGACGCTTCTCGTTGGCCGATAACTCTCCGTCCAGCAGGTCGAGGGCCAAGGCAAAGGCCTGCATGTAGCGATTGGCCGTGTAGAAATGTTCCTCCACCCGGTCGTCGTGGTCCCAACCAGCCGCCGCCCGCAACCAAGCGCGGGTCCGGTCGAGCCAGCGCCGATCTCCGGTCAACCGCCAAGCAAAGGCGTAGTTCTCGATCAAGGCCGTGGCCTGCATGGCAGTGTAAAAAGTCAAATAGAGCTGATGGTACGGGTGAGGACTGTCCGGCCGTCGCGGAATCCGCGTCCACGGCCGCTGTCCAGCATACAACTCACAGTCGTCTAGGAGGTTGGCGAGAATGCGCCGACGCACGGGATCGGTCGGCGGCTCAAAGCGGAAGTCGGGATCGTCGAAAGGCCGCAGTAGTCGGGGCCGCTCGTGGCGGATGACCGGGACCGGAGCCTGTTTCGGCGAGTTGGCCGGACGCGCGGGCATTAGAAGTGGTCGGGCTCCCAGAAGATGACCTCTCGACGCGGAAACCATTCCTCAAGTTGGCGGACTTCCCCAGCCTCCAGCGAGATCCCTCGGGCGCAGAGGACAGGTTCCAAGTCGCGGCCAGAGGACTCGCCAAACAGGAGCCGACATATCAGATCGACCGGCAGTTCGCGAACCGATTCCGCCGCTTCGGGTACAGCCTTGGCGATCAGCGCGCCGAGGTCGAAGGGCAGGGCCATCATCGAGCTGTCGCCCGTGAGTCCCATATCGGCGTCAGCAGTAGCGACTAGAGCATCGACAAAAGGGTGAGTGTAGGGGATCTCACCGTGGATCTGCGTCACCTCAGCCGCCGCGCACTCGTCAAGCAGATGCTGCACGAGGGCGTCAAGAGCCGGGCCGCTCTCGTAAGCAACTTCATACACCTCGGCACCGTCATCATCACTTTCCCAGTTTATATACCCGCTGAGTCCCGCCGGGCCACGAACGACGGCAGTGGGCAACACGCCCCGCACGCGGGAGGGAGCGTAGTCCCAGTACGGACGCGGACGCAACAGGCTGCCGCTGCGACCAGCATTGTATCGCTGATAGAGCGCTACCGTCTCCTCCAAGTCGCGGCTCTCGTCAAACGGCAGCACCTCAAGCGCGGACCGCCCTCGCTGCGGAGGACGACTTAGCCTAGCGTGAAATCCCATGAGTGGCACACAACTCCAGCCGAGACGCCGGTAGAAGCCCGCCGGAATCATCGTGAACAGCAAACCCAGATCGTAGCCATCGTCGCGCATGTACTCAGCCGCATGTTCCATGAGCCGCGTCGCTATGCCGCGTTGCCGGTAGTCGGAATGCGTGGTGACGCCGCCGATGCCACCCATGCGGACGGGCGTGGCACCGAGGTGGACCCAGCGGTCCCAGATGCGCAACGTCGATACAATGCGGCCTTCGACGACGATGACCGGCGTCTGCGACGGGTTCCAAGTCGGATCGCCTTCCATGTACCCTCGGTAGCGCTCGTGGCCCTCGGGGTTGTGCGCTGCGCAGAGCAGGTCGATGAGTTCGTCGAATTCCGACTCGCGGATGGGGCGAATGGTATCCATAGTATCCCTGACAAACTAACCAATCAGTTCAGCCGCCGCAGCCGGATCATCCGCAACACCCAATAGGCTCCCAAGGCAGCGAACAGATGCTTGCATGTATGACCGCTGATGACTCCTCCGGCCGCGTACAGGGCTTGGTCAAACACCTCGGCGGCTTTCGCGAGTAGATAAAACAGACCAGCGATGTAGAGGTCAGACCCGCGCGTGTATGGCGACGGCAGCAGACGAACCATGAGGGGCACGAACAGAATCGGATAGGCTTGGGCGACGATGTAATAACGGAGATCGCCGACTCCCGCCTGCTCAGTATAGTGCCAGTACAACACGCTAAAAACGCCGAAGGCGATCAGCGGCAGCAAGGTGATAATGCCAGCGCGCCGGTCCAAGCGCTCGGTGATCGCCGTAGCGAGAAACGCCATAAAGGCAATGCTCATCGGCAGGCGATCCCACAAGAGCGTTTCGTTACTGGGAGCCAAGTGATAGTAGGTAGAGCCGAGGCCAACCAGCGCCACCGCGAGGAAGAGAATCTGATACGCCAGCGAATCAGCCGGCCGTACAAACGCCTGCTGTGCGGGATCCATGGCGAGGCGGAACACGACGCTGAATCCCCACAGCCCTACCAACAGAAAGGGCAGGTTGGAGATCACGTTCAAGCAATGGGGGATGCCCAACAGAGTGCGCTGATCAGCGAACTGGTGATAGGCGGGGTCTTGCGGAATAGGTCCCTGCAAGAAAATGACCGCCCAGAAGGTGATCGTCAGATAGGCAATTATCCGGAGGCGGTGGTCGCGTTTCATTTATATATCGCCTTGACAAGATTTTCACGACATGTACTCTAAAACGTTATGCAAAACTAGCGCAAAAACAGATTTGGACAAAAGAGTCCAGTGCCAGAGCATCCCAATAAGCATATTAGTGCAGCCATTGCGTACGCATTAGATCATGGCTGGACGGTTCGGAGAGCCGGACCACGAGCCCATATTTGGGGGCGCTTGTACTGTGCGCTGAGGGATCGAACGGGCTGTGCGAGAGCTATATACTCAACGCCAAAGAATCCTGAAGACCATGCCAAAGACATCCGTCGAGCTGTTGATCGTTGCCCTCATCACCTGTTGTAGGCTATAAATCGGAAGGGTAAGCCCAATGGCCAAATATGAGTTTGCTTTGATTCTCAAAGGACAATACGAGCTGACCGAAGAAATTGCGGACGAATTGTTTGAGGCTGGTTGCGACGATGGAACACCAGGCGTCTGCAATGGCGTCTTCTCGATTGACTTCCACCGAGACGGCGACTCCCTTGAAGCAGCTATTCGTTCAGCCATCGCAGACGTGAAATCGGCAGGGTACGAAATAGAGCGAGCGGAGATTGAAGCGCAAGCTATGCCAGAGCTTGCATAAGCCTCACTCCATCCCTAGTTCATTTCTATTACTTTCCCATTCACGCCTCAAGATAGCCATTATATAGAAGCTCCAATATCCATCGTCGGCCTTTCGGCATTCTCTGAGGTGTCCTTCCTTCACAAACCCCACCTTCTCGTAGCAGCGAATAGCACTTGTGTTGAAGTCGAACACGGCCAGTTCAATGCGATAGAGACCAAGCTGACAAAAGCCGATCTCAATGATCTTCTCCATCATAACCGTTCCTATGCCCTTCCCTCTGTAAGAAGAGTCGCCAACGAGCACCCGACACACGCGGGCACTTCCGTTGTGACGATCAATCGCCGCTAGCTCAATGTGCCCAATCGCCGTCCCATTCTCACTGTCCACGACCTTGTAGATCAGCTTGCTTGGCAAATCGCCCTGAGTACCCGTCAGATATTCGCTTAGCTGCTCGCGATTAAGCGGATATTCAAAATCCGGTCCAGCCCATTGCAAGAGAAAATCACTGGATGGAATCCAACCAATCAACCTGTCGAAGTCTGCTTCAGTGAATGGCTCTAGGACTACCATATTCTTGTTGTGTCTTGAGTACTGAGTGCGATTCATACGATTCCATTTCGCGCAGCCATTCGCTCAAAAACGCTAGGAGATTGACGGGATTCCCAAGCATCGACTAGCGTGTTCGCATTGGTCTGGCACGGCTGCATCGAGTCAATTTCCAGATCGTATTCAGCGAAACCGTGCACCACTTGATAGTCCGTCCGAGCCTCCCCAACTCGCCGATCCCCTCTTTCGCGCTCTCTGCGCTCCAGCTCGGGCAGCGGACAATGCACCCCGACAAAGAATACGTCCAAGCCAGTGAGTAATTTCACCAGATCCGACATCCACATCTCGTTCTCAATAATGTGATCGACGATGAGATTGTTGCCCGTCTCAGCTAAAACTGGCAAACACCCATGAAATCCATCGAAGACAGCAGGCCTCATAGCCGACCAATCAAATTCACCGCTGCGAACGCGTGCCATCGGCAGGGCGTTGGAATCGCGGAGGTGGTCAAACGAAAAGTGCCAGAATGGGATTAGTAGCGTCTGCTGTAGCTGGCGTGCAAGCGTTGACTTCCCGGAACTCGACGCGCCGTTGATGAGGATGATTTTCCCTAGTTCGCGATTGGTGTCCATTAGACTATCTTGTCCCAACTTCTCTGCTAAACTACCTTAAATCGCCGTAAACGCCAGACCGTGCGGCGCTTTCTCGCCGGCGAGCTCCTCAACAAAGACAAGAGGTACTGAGAGGATGCGTATTCAGCTCGATATCTCGATACCCATGCGCGACGGAGTGCGGCTCTACGGAGCCCTGTACCGGCCGGACGCGGGAGAGCGCTTCCCCGTGCTGCTGATCCGCTCGCCCTACAGCACCCAGCATCCCCGCTACGTGGAGTGGGCCCGGCGCTTTGTGGCCGGAGGGTACGCCGTGCTCATGCAGGACAGCCGGGGCCGGTACGAGTCGGAGGATGAATGGCGCCCCTACGTCGACGAGCGAGACGATGGGTACGATACGCAGCAGTGGATCGGCCAGCAGCCTTGGTGCGACGGCACCATCGGCACCTTTGGGGTGTCCTATCCGGGTTTCACCCAGATACTGCCAGCGCCGCTGCGCAGCCCTTTTGTCAAAGCCCTCGTGCCCATCGCCAACCAAGAGGACAACTACGGCCACATGCGCTACAACGGCGTTTTGCAACTGCAGAACGCCATGAATTTCATCTGGCTGGGCCAGCGCACCAACCAGAACGCCCCGAGGGATCTGATCGATTGGGATCAGGTGTACCGCCGCCTGCCGCTGTTGACAGCGCTCGACGACCTCGGCGAACGGCCCTTCTACCGGGAGATCATTCGCCACCCCTGCTTCGACGAGTTCTGGGCTTCGTACAGCATGAAGGGCCAGTACGGCGAGGTAGAAACGCCGGCCTATTTCATCACGGGCTGGTACGACAATTTGCTGCACGAAGGTTTTAAGTGCTTCAAGGGCTGGCGGCAACAGGCTAGGGGGCGGGAAGCCCGCGAGCAGTCGCGCCTCATGGTGGGGCCGTGGACCCATACGCTGATCGGCAGCGACGATCCCTTTGGCGATGTGGACTTTGGCCCCGCGGCCCGAGTGGATATGCCGCAGGCGCATTTGCGCTGGTACGATCAGCGACTCAAGGGCATAGACAGCGGCATCGACCGGGAGGCACCGGTGCAGTTATTCGTCATGGGGGAAAATGTTTGGCGCGGCGAAGAGGCGTGGCCCCTAAAGCGGACCCAGTACACCCGCTTCTTTTTGCACAGCGGAGGGCGGGCCAACTCAATGCACGGCGATGGACGGCTGAGCCGCCAGGAGTCTAGAGACGAGCCGTGCGACAGCTATGCCTACGATCCAGACGACCCCGTGCCCACCCTCGGGGGACAGAGCATGTTCATCGACAACACCGGACCCAAGGACCGCCGGCCGGTGGAGCAGCGCGACGACGTGCTGGTTTACACCACCGAGCCGCTAGCTGCGGACGTGGAAGTTACCGGGCCGGTGGAATTGGTGCTGCACGCAGCCTCCAGCGCAGTAGAGACCGATTTTACCGCCACCCTAGTCGACGTACACCCCGGGGGCAAGGCCATCCACTTGTGCGAGGGCATTGTGCGGACCTGCTTCCGCGACTCCTACCGTGACCCCAGTCCCATCGAACCAGATCAAGTGTACGTCTATCGGATCGAGCTGTGGGAGACCAGCAATCTCTTCCGGGCCGGGCACTGCATCCGGCTGGAGGTTTCCAGCAGCAATTTCCCGCGCTTTGACCGCAACCTCAACACCGGCCACCCGCACGGTTTGGACGACGAGATGCAAGTAGCCCAGCAGCGGATCTACCACGACCGAGCCCATCCCTCCCACCTGATCCTGCCGGTGATACCGCGCCCATGATCCGCATTGGCGCCGATGTGGGAGGCACTTTCACCGACGTGGTGGCCCTCGATGACCGGGGCGGCATCTGGACCCACAAAGTGCCGTCAACCCCGCCTCATTTCGAGCGCGCCGTGCTATCTGCCCTCGACCAGCTCATACCCCGCTTCAGTGCTGCGGACCGGACTGTGTCCGAGGTCGCGCACGGCACCACAGTGGCCACCAACGCGGTGCTCGAACACCGGGGCGCGCGCACGGCCCTGATCACCACCCGGGGTTTCCGCGATGTGCTGGAGCTGCGCCGCGTCCGGGCCCCCCAGCTCTACGATTTGTTCTTCGACAAACCCCGCCCTCTAGTCGAGCGCCGCCTGCGCCTCGAAGTAGAAGAGCGGGTGGCAGCAGACGGCGAAGTCTTGGTGTCCCTTGAAGAGCGAGAACTCGAGCGGCTCGGTGAGCGGCTCGAAGCCGAAGGGGTAGAAGCAGTAGCCGTATGCCTGCTACACGCGTACGCCTTTCCGCAGCACGAACTCCGCCTCGGACAGTATTTGCGCGAGCGACTGCCCGAGGTACCAGTGTCGCTGTCGTCGGAAGTGTTGCCCGAGCGCCGCGAGTACGAGCGCAGCGCCACCACCGCGGTCAACGCCTATGTCCAGCCCGTGGTGCAGCGCTATCTGGGTGCCCTGAGCCACGGGCTGGAGCAGCGCGGCGTGGATGCGCCGCTGCTGATCATGCAATCGACCGGCGGGCTAGCCCCAGACTGGGAGGCGGCCCGCCGACCGGTCTTTGCTCTCGAATCGGGTCCCGCGGCCGGGGTCCTCGGTGCCAGTTTCGCCGCCAGCCAGCTAAGATTGGACCAGGTCATCACCCTCGATATGGGCGGCACCACGGCCAAGGCGGCCATGATCGAAGAGGGCCGCATCGCCCACAGCCCCGAGTACGAGGTGGGGGCCTCGCTTTCCGCGGGCAATCGGCTCATCGGCGGCGGGGGCGAGTTGATCCGAGCACCCAGCATCGACATCGCCGAAGTGGGGGCGGGAGGTGGTAGCATCGCCTTTTTGGACCAGGCCGGCGGTTTGCGGGTGGGGCCGCGCAGCGCTGGAGCCGTGCCGGGGCCAGCCTGCTACCAGCGGGGGGGACTCGAACCGACGCTCACCGACGCCAATGTAGTGCTGGGCTATATCCGCCCCGGGGACTTGGCCGACGGCGAGGTATCGATCGACGTGGAGGCTGCGCAGAGGGCGGTGCACGACCGCATTGCCGCGCCCCTCGGACTGGATTTGCTGGAGGCAGCCGAGGGCATACACCGCATTGCCAATGCCCGCACCATGCGGGCTCTGCGGGCCGTATCTACCGAGCGGGGGCGGGATCCGCGCGACTTCGCGCTGATGGCTTTTGGCGGGTCCGGCCCCATCCACGCCGCGGGCCTAGCTCAGGACCTAGCCATTGGCCAAGTCGTGGTGCCGCCGCTGCCGGGTCTGTTCAGCGCCCTCGGGCTTTTGTGTTCCGGGGTGGAGCACCACGATGTGCGCAGTTGCCTGCTGGGTGGAGAGGATCTTCAGGCCCCGGCCCTGGAGCAGATCCGGGCTCAGATGCAGGAGCAACAGTTAGCCCAGTTCGCCGCCGAGGGGTTTCGGGCCGACCAAGTCGGGTTGCGCTGCAGCGCCGACGTGCGCTTTAGAGGGCAGACCTCGGAGATCGGCATCGACCTAGCCGACGGGCCTATAACCCCGGAGGGAGTGGCCCGCTTGCGCGCCGACTTTGTGCGCGAACACGAGCGCCTGTACGGGCATCGCTCCGACCCGGACAACCCCGTGGAAGTGGTAGCCGTGCGCCTAGTCGGCCAAGCCGGAGTGCGAGGTCTGGGCCACGGCTTGGAAACAGCAGTCCAGCCAGTCGCGGGCGAGGGCAGTCGGACAGCCTATTTCGCTGGTGAAACCTTGGCCGTCCCCCTAGTCAACCGCCGGGATCTTGACCAAGCAACCGAGGGGCCCCTGCTCATCGACGAGCGCGATTCCACCATTGTAGTACCGCCGAATATGCGCGCCCGGCGGCACCATCTGGGCCACCTCCTCATCGAAGTGCGCTCCAGCTAGCGAGGAGTGAAGCAATGGCGGCCATAGATCCGATCACCCGCGAAATCGTGCGCAACGCCCTGGCCTCCGCGGCCGACGAAATGGCCATGGCGCTCTACCGCACGGCCTATTCGACCATTGTGCGGGACTGTCTGGACTACTCGACTTCCCTGTGCGATGCCAAGGGCCAGATGATCGCCCAAGGCGTCACCATTCCGCTGCATTTGGGGTCGGTGCCCTTTGCCATGGAGACCCTGCTGGCCAAGTACGGCAACGATATAGAAGAGGGCGATGTCTTCATCCTCAACGATCCCTTTGAAGGGGGCATGCACATCCCGGACATCTTCATTGTCCAGCCCGTCTTCTGGGAGGGCCGGCGCGTGGCCTTTGCCGTGAGCACGGCCCACCACCTCGATCTCGGCGGTCGCTTGCCAGGGAGTTCGGCCTGCGACAATACGGAGATTTTTCAGGAAGGTTTGCGCATCCCCTGGCTCAAGCTCTATCGCCAGGGCGAGGCCGACGAGGCCCTGTTCGCCCTGATCCGCGCCAATGTGCGGGTGCCGCAGATGACCATCGGCGACTTGCGGGCCCAACTGGCGGCCTGCCACATCGGTGCCAAGGCCATAGGCGAGTTGATCGGCCGCTACGGCCCCGACACCTTTGCGCGCTGCACCGCGGATCTGATCGACTATACCGAGCGGCTGGTGCGGGCCGAGATCGCCTCCTGGCCCGACGGCAGCCACAACTTTGTCGACTATATGGACAGCGACGGGGTGGGAGGGCCGCGGGTGCGCTTGCAGGTGGAGATCACCGTGGCGGGAGACGAGTTGCGGGCCGACTTCACCGGCACGGATCCACAGGTGAGCGGAGCCATCAACAACACGCTCTCCTTCACGTCTTCGGTGGTGGCCCTGTGCGTGCGCTCCGTGCTGCGCGAGGATATCCCCAACACCGCGGGCATGTTCCGCCCCCTCG
>JAJEEZ010000222.1:0-10505 GCA_022820705.1 Candidatus Latescibacterota bacterium
GAGGCTTGGTAGAAAGGAAAGACTTCTGGTCGGATATATTGCCAGAGGACCATCCCATTTACAGCACTTTTTTTAATATCGGTCTCCAATCATACTTCTTGGAACCTCATCCGGATCGGTCTATAGCATGTTACATTACTAAGGGCCTAAAAGGACATTTTATAAAGAATCGGCTCGTCTTTGTAAATCCCTTGGAATCTTCGCATTGGGCTTATGATGAAGCCGAGTTGATGCTCGCCATCAATGTAATGGTCTATGCGTTGGCCCAAGAAGGTTCCTTGGCTCAGCGCCTGACCCAAGACTTGGTGGCTAAGCGAGACGATCAGTGAAGAGATAGTAGAAAAATACCTAGCGAATTAACCTAAAGGGTTTCCCATCATGCCCGAGCAACCCATGCTCATTATAGACGGCCATCTCGACTTGGCCTTCAACGCCGTGCACCACCGCCGCGACCTCACCCAAGACGTCCGCGTCCTGCGCGAGCGCGAAGACCCCAAACCCGTAGGCCCTTCGCACCCCGACTCGCTGCGCGACAGAAAACGCCCCGAAAGCTCCTCGCGCGGCACGGCCACCGTATCCCTGCCGCAGATGCGCCAAGGCCGCGTCGGCATCGCGCTCTCGACCATCATGTGCCGAGTGCAGATGCCCACCGGCCTCCTCGACGACGGCCTGAGAACCCAAGAAGCGGCCCACTCCGTCGGCCAATCGCATCTTTATTATTACAAAGCGCTAGAGCGCGAGGGCCAACTGCGCTTCATCCGCGACACAAACGATCTCGACGCGGCCATTGCCGCTTGGCAAAATCCCGATTCGACGACTCCGATTGGCCTAATCCTAAGCATGGAAAGCGCCGATCCCATCTTAGCCCCTGAGCAAGTAAGCTGGTGGTGGGAGCAGGGCCTGCGCTCGGTGGGATTGACACACTTTGGTGCTAATACCTGGGGTCATGGTACCGGCACCCGAGGCGGGTTATACGCCGATGCCTATCCCCTGCTCGACGCGCTCGCCGCAACGAACATCGCCCTCGACCTAACCCACGCCTCGGACTTGGTCTTCTGGCAGCTTTTGGATTACTGGTCGGGGCCGGTCCACGCCAGCCACTGCAACTGCCGCGCCCTCGTCCCCGGCCAGCGCCACCTCAGCGACGAGATGATCCAAGCCATCGCCGAGCGCGGCGGCGTCATCGGCGCGGTCTTCGCCGAGTTCATGCTCAATCCCGAGATCAACTTCGACGACCCGACGACTTATCCGCAAACCGCTCGTCGTTCCATGTCGGCCGTCGTCGATCACATCGACCACATCTGCCAACTCGTCGGCAACTGCGACCACGTCGCCATCGGCTCCGATCTAGACGGCGGCTTCGGGCGCGAAATGGCCCCCATTGACTACGACACCATTGCCGACCTACAGCGCTTCCTCGACATCCTCGACCGGCGGGGCTACTCGACCGACGACATTGCAGCCATAGCCCACGGCAACCTCTCGCGCTTCTTCCGCCAAGCCTGGAAGCAATAGCCTTGAACCAACCACTCTGCGCCCATCTGCGTCCATCTGCGGATAACTCACGCCCCACCAATAGGATTGTCATACAATGACCGACGCGCGCCCGCTGATCCTCGACAGCCACCTCGATCTATCCTTCTCCGCCCTGCAAATCAACCGCGACCTAATGCAAAAGGCAGCCACTGTGCGCGTCCATGACTCCGTTCAGACTATGGAAGGCTTCGGCTCCTGCACGGTGACCTTCCCCGAACTGCGCCGAGGCAAGGTCGGCCTCTTCTGCGGCACGGTGATGTCGCGCCTAGATCCAGGCGACCGCTGGACCCGCACCGGCATGTACTGCCAAGCCCAATGCCACGGCGTCGGCCGTGGGCACTTGGCGTACTACCAAGCACTCGAACGCGCGGGTTTGCTCCGCTTCGTCAAAAGCATCGCGGATCTAGACGAAACCATCGCCGCTTGGCAAAACCCCGACCCAGCGACCCCTTTCGGCTTAATCCTCGCCATGGAAAGCGCCGATCCCATTTTAGGCCCGGACCAAGTGCCCGAATGGCGCGAACTCGGCTTGCGCTTAGTGTCGATCTCGCATTACGGCACCAGCACCTACTCGCACGGCACCGGCACTGAAGGCGGACTGCTGCCGCCGGCCAAACCCCTGCTCGACGCGCTCAAAGCGGCCGGCATCATCATCGACTTGACCCACTTGACCGACCAAGCACACTGGGAGCTCTTGGAATTGTACGACGGCCCGGTCTGCGCTTCGCACCACAATTGTCGCACCTTGGTCCCCGGCCAGCGCCAACTCACCGACGAAATGATCCGCTCCATCGCCGAGCGCGATGGGGTCATCGGCGCGGCCTTCGACGCCTGGATGCTCGATCCAAGCTGGCAGCGCAAAGTCCCCGCCTTTGAACAACTGACTAGCGCCACGTTGGAAACCGTCGCCGACCACATCGACCACATCTGTCAGCTTTTGGGCACCTCGCGTCACTGTGGCATTGGCACCGATCTCGACGGCGGCTTCGGCACCGAGCAAGCCCCGCGCGACCTCAACACCATCGCCGATCTGCAAAAACTCCAGCCCATCCTCGCGCGCCGTGGCTACTCGCCAGCAGACATCGCAGGCATCTTCTCCGGCAACTGGGTCCGGTTCTTCAAGGACGTGTGGAGCCGCTCTTAATCTGCAATAGCCTCTAAATCTGACTCTACGTTCTATCCTTTTTCGTTACAAATTGTTCAAATTTTTCTCTCCTTCTTGTCATTAACGCCATTTTTGCCTATACTTTGCTCAAGTTAATTACATAATAACTCTCAAACTGTTCATTCATAGGGAGAAATCGACATGGCGAGAGGAGCCGACAAAGTTATCGAAGCGCTCGACCGCTTCGGCGTCGAGTACGTCTTCGGCCATCCGGGCGGCGCGGCCATGCCCATCTTCGACGCACTGCTCAACTCCGAGCAGATCCGCTTCGTCCTCACCCGGCACGAGCAAGGCGCGACCCACATGGCCGACGGCTACGCCCGCGCCACCGGCAAGCCCGGCGTCGTCCTCGTAACCTCCGGCCCGGGCGCAACCAACACCATCACCGGCCTGCTAACCGCGCTGATGGATTCCGCGCCCATCATCGCCCTCACTGGCCAAACCGTCACCCCCATGCTCGGCAAAGACGCCTTTCAGGAGGCCGATGTCTTCGGCATCTCCATGCCCGTCGTCAAGCATTCCTATCTGGTCAGGGACCCCAACGACATCCCCCGCGTGATGACCGAGGCATTCCACATCGCCACCACCGGCCGACAGGGGCCAGTGCTCGTCGATCTGCCCAAGGACGTCACCCAAGGCGACCCCTTCCCCGAATGCACCACCGACTTTCCTGAGAAGGTGTACCTGCCTGGTTACACTTGGCAAACCAAGCCCGCGCCCGAACTGCTCGAAGCCGCCGCCACCCTCCTCCGCCGCAGCAAGCGTCCCCTGCTCTACTTAGGCGGCGGCTGCATCGCCTCGGGCGGTCACGAAGCGGCCAAAGCCTTTGCCGAAAAGACGCGGATGCCAGTGACCAACACCCTGCTCGGCAAGGGGGCGTTCCCCGAGCAGCACGCGCTTTCGGTGGGAATGCTCGGCATGCACGGCACGGCCTACGCCAACAAAGCCGTCGTCGGCTGCGACCTGATTATGTCGGTGGGCGGGCGCTGGGACGACCGGATCACCGGCAAGCTCGCCGAATTCTGCCCAGATGCGAAAAAGATCCACATCGACATCGACCCGGCCGAATACGGCAAAGTGGTCATGCCCGACGTTTTTATCGAAGGCGATGCGCGCCAAGTACTCGAAGAGCTAATCAACTACGTCGAGCCTATAGACACAGCAGCCTGGCTGGCCCAAATCGACGACTGGAAGGCGAAATACCCGCTCAAGTACGGCAAGCGCGGTGGCCTCAAGATGCAGGCTGTCATCGACCGCCTATACGAGCTGACCGCTGGCCGCGCCGTGGTGACCACCGACGTCGGCCAGCACCAGAGGTGGGCGGCCCAGTTTTACAAGACAGCGCACCACCGCCAGTGGCTTTCCTCCGGTGGCGCTGGCACCATGGGCTTTGGTTTTCCCGCGGCTGTAGGTGCTCAGTTTGGTCGCCCCGAAGAGACCGTGGTCGCCATCTGCGGCGACGGCGGCTTCCAGATGACCCTGTGCGAACTGGCCACCGCCGTCGTCCATCGGCTGCCGATTAAAATTCTAGTCCTCGACAACAAGTACTTAGGAATGGTCCGCCAGTGGCAGAATCTGTTCTTCGACAATCGCCTCTCTGGCGTCGATCTAGAAGGCAACCCCGACTTCGTCAAGCTGGCCGAATCCTACGGGGCCAAGGGCTTCCGCATCCGGCGCACCGCCGACAGTGACAAAGTCCTCAAGCAGGCCCTCGACCACGACGAAGGCCCCTGCGTCATCCACGCCGAGTGCGAAAAAGAAGACAACGTCTTCCCGATGATTCCCGCCGGAGCTGCACTCACCGATATGCTGATCGAGGCTCCCAAGCAGAAACTGGCCCAACCCAAAGGAAGTACCTAATGTCCACAAGTGCTATTGACTTTGCCGCCGCTGACCTCAACGCCCGCCAAGAGGCGGTGGACGCGCCACAACTCAGGCTGACCGAACCCCAGCAGAAGACTACCATCGGCCTATTGGTCAACGACCGCCCCGGCGTCCTAGTGAGAATCGCCCAGTGTTTTGCCCGTCGGGCCTACAACATCGAAAACCTAGTCGTCTCGCCGGCCCACATCCCCCAGTGCTCGCGCATGACCATCACCAGCATTGGCCCCGCTGCCGAGCTGAACCAAATCATCTTGCAACTCAACAAGCTGGTCGATGTCATCCACGCCAAGGACCACTCGACCGACGATGCCATCACCCGAGAGTTAGCGCTCTTCAAGGTCGGCTGCTCGGTCGAAGAGCGCACCGAGGTCTTGCAGATTACCGAGGTTTTTCGCGGCAAGACAGTCGATATCTCAGGAGCCACCCTCACCATCGAGGCCACCGGCACCACCGAGAAGATGGACGCGCTCGAATCGCTGTTGAGCAAATTCGACCTCAAGGAAATGGTCCGCACTGGTAAAGTGGTCATGGCCCGCGGCAACAAGCCGACATAAAAAAGGGGGACGGACATCGCCCGTCCCCCTTTGGCCTGCTGTATCCTCCCTTAAAACGCCACGCCCAATTGCCCAAAGACCAAGCGACCGATCTCCGGTGCCCCAATAAAGGTCCGGTGCTTGTTGTCGAGCGCGTTGGAAACATCCACCCCGAGCCGTAGGTTGCTTCCGAACGGCAGCAGACAACTGGCGTTCAAATCAAGCAGCGAGTACGCGTCCACATCCCCGACGAACACGCCCGACTCCTGGCGGAACGCTCCCACGTAGCGCCACTGCGCCCCTAGGGTTAATTGCTCTTGGTCGAAGGTATAGGACGTGCCTAGCTTGAATTTGTTACCCGGCGCGTTGAGCGCTATGTCGGCGATGCCATCGACGTTCTCAAATAAAGTCTTATCGACATAAGAATAGCTGCCCGTTAGCGACCATTGGTCGCTCGGGAAATAAGCCAAGTTCACATCCAAGCCGTTAAGAGAGATTTCGCCGAAGTTGCGATAGGTCAACATCACGGCCGTCGGCTCAAAGGCCTGCTCCGGCGTAACCGTGCCAAACGGTATGCCCGCGGCCCCACCGGCAAACAAAGTGACAATTTCATCAACCGGCGAGCCATTGCCGTTGCCAGATAAAGTGCCCGGTACCTGCATATTGTCGAGCGGGGCGACCGCCGCAGCCAACTCAGCATTTCCGGCCAGCGTCTCGCCAACGCTAGCACCTAGCGCCGCTCCGAGGCTAGCCGGGTCGAGGAAGACATTAGGCGTCTGTACTTGAATCGGAGAGACAAAATCTTGGATTCGGGTGTGATATAGGTCAGCCGCCACCACCAGCTTCTCGCCGACTATCCCCTTGTAGCCCAATTCAAAGGTCTCAGTAGTAGTAGAGCGGGTCAGCGGCACGTCGATAACATCGGCGACCGGATCAAAGGGAGCTGGATCGCCAGCCGCCACCTTCTCGAGGTTGAGCATGAGTAGGGCGTTGTCCAATCCCGTCAGTTGTTCAGGCAACAACGCATCTAACCCGCCCAAAAGCTGCTGAGCGGCAACCTCGGCCTCTGCTTTTTCTAGCTCTTGCAATATCCCTATCTGGGTTGCCGCTAGCCCCATAAAAAGCGGTGTATTGAGTGCGCTCAACACCCCACCACGCCCTAAGCCCCACATCACATTGGTAAAGACCGGATCCCCCAAATCGATGTAGTCGGCTGGATCCATCCCCGCCGCCGGCGCAAAAGACGAGCGGAACTGCGGCCGGCCATTGCCCGAGCGAGCAAAAGTCCAGCCGCCGCCCATATCCTCGCGGTAAGTCCCTTGCGCACGGATGTCTATCGCCGGCGCAAAGCCCAGCACCGGCGCAAACGCCGCGCCAATACCGAAGGGATCTTGGGACGAGCGGATGTCCAAATAGAGGTTGCTACTCGACGGCGTGGAAAAGGCGTGGTTGTACGTCAGCCGCAGGATCTGAGTCTCCTGCGGCTTAAAAACTAGCCCAGCGCGCGGCGAGATTTCGCCTTCGGGAATGCGGTTGTGGTCGTCGTAGCGCAGGGCCACCACCAAGTCGAGCATCTCGCTCAGAGCCGTCTCGCTCTGCACGTAAGCCCCGAATTCATTGGTCTGATCGTAGTCTTCGTTGCCGCCGGTGATGGTCCCTTCGGTATCGGGCCGCGTCAGCAGCACATCGGCACCGTAGGTGAAGCGCTGCCGCACTCCCAGCACCGCGGAGTGCTGAATTTGGAAGGCAGTCAGCTTAGATTTATCGACAATCGGATTTCCATCGCGCAGAGTAAAAGTCTCGCCGGCGTCGCTCCCGTTCTGGAAGACTTGGGCGAACCAATTCTTGTACAGCAGGCGAAGCTGGACGTAGTTGTACGCCCAGTCCTGAGCTTGGCCAGCCCCTAAGCCGGTCAACTCGATCTGATCGCCTTTGTTGTATCCGGCTGACAAAATGGCCGTCAAGTCGTCCGAAGCCTTGTAATCCAAGCGCGCTTCGGCACTCTGGCGCTCAATGTCAAAACTGCGCGGTGAGATGTCTGGATTGGCGGCCCTAGCCTGCACCTCTACCGGGTCTTCGTATTCCCAGTCCATTCCCGTATAGTACTGGGCCGAGACCTTGTAGCCGAGGCGGTCGCTAGCAGCCCCGGCGTGGCGCATACCGACCTTGCGCACACTCCGCTCGCCTAGTCCAACGTTGACATTGGTCCCCGCCGAAGTAAATGGCGAGCGGGTGATGATGTGCATCACGCCGTTGGCGCTATTCGGCCCGTAGAGTGCCGACCCCGGCCCCAACACCACCTCGATGCGCTCAATGTCGTCGTTGGTCACCGGAATGAAGTTGTACGCATTCAACCGCAGCGAGGGGACGCGGGCAATGCGATTATCGGTCAGCGTCAGCAAGGCCCCCGAAAAGACATTGTTGAAGCCCCGCACGACCACATTGCTCTGCGCCAAGCCGGTCTGAGAAAAGTCAACGGCCGGCAGGTCGCGAATGTGTTCGGCAACGCTGAGCGCCGGCCGATTGCGGATCTCCTCGGCCTCAACTATCGCCACTGAGGCCGGGGCTTCGAGGACTTTTTCCTGCCGCCGCGAAGCCGAAACTACGTTCTGGTCGAGGAAGATGATCCCGGTCTCCAGCGTCAGCGTCAGTTCCTGTTCACCGGCAACGATGCCCACGCCTTCTCGCATTAGAGCCCGATAGCCAATATGCGTAACGCTGAGCTGATACTCGCCGGCCGGCAGCCTCTCCAAGCGAAAACGACCGTCTTCGTCGGTGGCCGTGCCGATCTTGCCGCCCGGCAGCAGGTCGCTGACGAGGACGACGTTGGCACCGGGGATGGCTTCGCCCTCCGACCCCATAACGACGCCGGAAAGCGTTCCTTTTTCCGCGAAAGCGACGCCCGCCCACAGCACCAGAGCATATAAAAACAATTTGTACTTCATGGCTACCTCCTTTGTTTTAGTCCCCAAATCTATCCCCAAGCACCCGATCCCGCTACCCCGCGCGTCGTCCCTACTGTCGGTGTCTAACATCTAACAGGTATCTAAAAGGCTTGGGGACGGGGGCCTGCATGGCCGTCCTATGCAACGCCACGTAGGGGCGACCGGCCGGTCGCCCCTACACTCTATTGATTTTCCGCGTCTCCATTGCGTATTTTCCCAGCCTTAATTCACCTACGCTAGCGGAGACTTATTTCATGCCAGACAAACTCAAGCTCGCCTTTATCGGCTGCGGTGCCATCGCTCGCTTTCACCTCGACGGCATCAAGAGCCATGCTCCCCGCATCGACGTCACCGCGCTAGTCGATCTCGACGAATCCAAAGCCCAAACTTACGCCGCTGAAACCGGCGGGCAGGCCTTCACCTCGCTCGACGAAGCGCTCGCCAAGGGCGACTTCGACGCCGTCGATATCATGCTGCCCCACGACCTGCACGAATCCATCGCCCTCCAGTGCTTTGCCGCTGGCAAGCACGTGCTGTTGGAAAAGCCCATGGCCCCCACCCTCGACGCCTGCGACCGCATTCTCGCCGCGGCCAGTGCGGCCCCAAGCGTCTTCATGGTCGCGGAAAACAGCCAGTACTGGCCCGAAATTGTCGAAGCCCAAAAGCACCTTGCGGCCGGAGCCATCGGCGAGATCATCACCGCCCGAGCAGCCTTTGTCTATCCTTTTGACGACTATTGGTTCAAAGAGGAACGGCCTTGGCGCTACGAAAAGGGGTGCACCGGCGGCGGCATTGCCATCGACGGCGGCTCGCACTGGATTCGGCCCTTGCGCATGTGGATGGGCGAAATCAAAGAGGTGGTCGGCGTGCTGGGACATCCGCTCGCGCAGATGGAAGGCGAGTCCCTCGCCCGCGCGCTCTTTCGCTTTGACTCGGGCAAGACCGCCATCTTCGACGCCATGATGATCGACACGGTCTTTGCCCCCGATCCTTGGTGGCGCATTACCGGCACCAAGGGCGAGCTGACCATCAACGCCGCTCTCGACGGTGCTGAACTCTATCTGTGGGACGCAGACCATCCCGAAGGCAAGCGGCTTTTTGCCAGTCCAGGGTACACCGAGTCCTTTGGGCCAGAGCTAGCCGATTTTGCCGCCGCCGTCCTCGACGGCAAGGCCCCGGACGCGCCACCGGAACACGCCCTCGGCGAGCTGCGCACGGCCTTGGCCCTCTATCGCTCGGCCACCAGCCAGCGGTGGGAACAAGTGTGGGCGTAATGCTTGCACGAACCTCTCCTTTGGGATATATTCAGCCCTTTCAGCCCTGTGAGGCCATTCCTCGAAGCACCGAGCATGTTCCACCTCAATTCGCACCCTTTTCAAGCTCAGCGGCAAAGGCTGTCAAGGCCGAGATGCCCTCTCAATTCAAAACGCATTACCTCTATAGAATAGGAAAGCAATGACGGAAAAGTACGTATATCTGTTTGGCACTTCTCAATCCGAAGGCGATAAGGAAATGCGCAACCTGCTCGGCGGCAAAGGCGCGAACCTCGCCGAAATGGCCCAGCTCGGCCTGCCCGTCCCAGCCGGTTTTACCATCACCACCGAAGTTTGCACCTATTACTACAACCACGACCAAACGTATCCCAGCGAACTCAAAGACCAAGTGGAACGCGCCATTGCCGAAGTCGAAAAGACCATGGACATGCGCTTTGGCGACGCAGCTAACCCGCTTTTGCTCTCCGTGCGCTCTGGGGCCAGAGTGTCCATGCCCGGCATGATGGAAACCGTGCTCAACCTCGGCCTCAACGACCAAATCGTCCAAGGGCTTATCGAACAATCGGGCGATCCGCGCTTTTGCTACGACGTGTACCGCCGCTTCGTGCAAATGTACGGCGATGTGGTCATGGGTTTGCGGCCCGAAGACGAAAAAGAAGCAGACCCTTTTGAGGCCCTGCTCGACGCGAAAAAGCACGCCCGTGGGGTCGCGCTCGACAGCGAACTGAGCGCCGAAGATCTGCGCGAACTGGTCGCCGAATTTAAGGCCGAAATCGCCAAGCGGCTCGACCGCCAGTTCCCCGAAGACCCTCACGAACAGTTGTGGAATGCCATCGGTGCGGTATTCGGCTCTTGGCAGGGCCAGCGCGCCATCCGCTACCGCGAAATCGAAGGCATCCCCCACGACTGGGGCACAGCCGTCAACGTCCAGTCCATGGTGTACGGCAACATGGGCGACGACTGCGCTACGGGCGTGGCCTTCACGCGGAACCCCTCCACCGGAGAGAAGCACCTGTACGGCGAGTTCCTCATCAATGCCCAAGGCGAAGATGTGGTCGCTGGTACCCGCACGCCTCAGCCTCTGCCCGAACTCAGCAGCCGAATGCCGCAGGTGTACGAGCAGTTCCAAGCGATCTGTGACCAGCTAGAGCCACACTACCGCGACATG
>JAJEEZ010000567.1:0-4605 GCA_022820705.1 Candidatus Latescibacterota bacterium
AAGATCCTCAAGAGCTTGCACGCGGATATCCAGCGCCCCATCTCGGCCATCCTCACGCTGAATACCTTGGCCCATACTGGCGGTGCTGCCATTGCCGGTGCCGCCTTTGTCGGAGTATTTCCGCGGTCTTGGGAGACGTACTTTATCATCGCCTTCTCGCTGGCGGTACTCATCTTTACGGAGATTCTTCCCAAGACGATGGGCGTGGTGCATGCCCGCGTTCTCGCTCGGTTTATAGCTCGCCCGATCCAATGGCTGGTATGGCTGTTCGCGCCCTTTATCTGGCTCAACAAATTCATCGTTCGGCTCATCACCGCTGGGGCACCCGATGTGCCGGAGGTAGTGCCGGAAGAGATTGAGATTATCGCGCGGATGAGCCGCCGATCTGGTGCCATTTCTCACGACCAAGAGCGCGTTATCCAAAACATCCTCAAGCTCGATGAGTTGCGGGCGCGCGATATAATGACCCCGCGCACAGTAGTCCACTGCCTCGACCGCGACTTGACCTTGGCTGAGGCCCGCGAGCAGTCCGGTAGCTGGGACCACAGCCGGGTGCCCCTCTATCAGGGCGAGCGAGAAAACATCGTCGGCTTGGTGCTGCGGCGCGATGCGTTCAGCGCCTTGGCTGATGGCCGCGATCAAGCTAAACTCTCTGAGGTGAGCCGCTCCATCCATTCGGTGCCCGAGTCGGCGCGGGCTAGCCGCCTGCTCGAAGAATTCATCCAGCGGCGCGAGCACCTTTTTGCCGTCGTTGATGAATACGGTGGCTTTGCTGGCATTGTTACCTTAGAGGACGTGATTGAAGAAATCGTCGGTCAGGAAATCGTCGGCGAGTTCGATCCGGCCGTCGATATGCAGGAACGTGCGCGGCAGGAGCGCCAAGACCTGACGGACTCATCGCCGGAATGAGGCCGCCTGTTCACCGCGTCTTTTTTTGCCTAAGTTTTTACCTGTTGTTAAAACCCTCTCAAAAAGGAGTATCTACGGAAGATGAAAGCGCTCGTTGCGCTCGCGGACGGCACCGTCTTTGAGGGCCGTGCCCTTGGCCGTGGGGGTGAGTGCCTCGGCGAAATGGTCTTCAATACCAGCATGACCGGCTATCAGGAAATTCTCACAGACCCCTCCTACGCCGGCCAGATCGTCACCATGACGTACCCACTCATAGGCAATTACGGGGTCACACCCGAAGACGACGAATCGGCGCGACCCCAAGTTCGCGGCTTCCTGATGAAAGAATGCTCGCGCCTGCCGAGTAGCTGGCGTGCGCACCAGAACTTACCCGATTATCTCGAAGAGCACGGTGTGCTCGGCATCGAGGGCATCGACACCCGCGAGTTGACTCGCAGAGTGCGCATTGAGGGCGTGATGGACGCCGCCATTTCCACCACCGATCTCGACCCGGACAGCCTAGTCGAAAAAGCGCGCGCTTGGCCGGGGCTTATCGGTGTCGATATGGTAACCGCTGTTAGCTGCTCTGCGCCCTATGTCGAAAGCCCCGAAGCCCCGCGCTTCCACGTCGTCGCCCTAGACTACGGGATCAAGCGCAATATCGTCCGCTGCTTGGTCGCCGCAGGATGCAAGGTGACGGTCGTGCCGGCCAAAACCACGGCCGACGAGGTCTTGGCCTTGGAGCCAGACGGCGTTTTTCTCTCCAACGGCCCGGGCGACCCCCGGCCTCTCGACTACGCGATCGAGACTTGTAAGGGTCTCATCGGCAAGAAGCCAATTTTTGGCATCTGCTTGGGCCACGAGATTCTCGGCTTGGCCTTTGGCGCGGAAATCTACCGCCTCAAGTTCGGGCACCGAGGGGCCAATCAGCCGATCAAGGAACGCGCCAGCGAACGGATTCTAATCACCTCTGAAAACCACGGCTGGGGCATTGCGGCCGACTCGTTGCCCGATTGCCTCGAAATCACTCGCCTCAACCTCAACGACAATTGCGTCGAGGGCCTGCACCACCGAGAACTTCCCATTTTTTCCATCCAGTGCCACCCAGAGGCCTCGCCAGGCCCACACGACAGCTTCCATCTGTTTAGCTACTTCGCCGAGTTGATGGAAGCACACGCCTCCTAGGAAAGCACCAGCTAAAGGACTCCTCATGCCCGTAGTCCAACACGACGTCCTCAAAGATATCTGCTATCGCATTTTTGCCGCTACTGGCATTCCCGCAGATGACGCCCTTATCGTCGCCGACCACGTCGTCGAAAGCCATCTCCACGGCCACGACTCCCACGGCACTTGGCTCGTCTCCGGCTATGCCCGCGGGATGAAAAACAACTACGTCCGCTGGGAAGAGACCGAAGTCGTGCGCGATACCCCCGTGCTCAGAGTCATCAACGGCAAAGGGGCCAACGGCATCGTCGCCGTCAATCGCGCTCTCGACATTGCCGTTGAAAAAGCACAAAACTCCACCTTCGGCTTTGTTGGTCTCAACCACATCTCCCATATCTGCCGTCTCGGCGACTATCCGCCGCGGATCGCCGAAAGGGGCATGATCGGCATGGTTTGGCTCAATGGCGGTGGTCTCTTCCTTGCGCCCTTTGGCTCGGCGGACCGCCGCCTGCGTCCCGAGCCGATCGCCTTTTCCGCCCCGCGCCAAAATGGCCCGCCTTTTATGCTCGATATGACCATGACCGTCGTGGCCGGTGGCAAAATCGTGCAGAAGAACATTCGCCAAGAGCCGATGCCCGAGGGTTGGGTTATAGATCAGGAAGGTCAGCCCGTCACCGACGCCCAGCGCTATTTAGACGACGCCGAGGGTACCGGTGTCTTGCCATTGGGCGGCCAGCAGTTTGGCCACAAGGGCAGCGGACTGGCGATGATGGTGGAAATGTTGGTGGGGCCGCTCTCTCATGCTGGCTGCACCAAAGAAGGCGGCAAAGGCGGTAACGGGACCATGGTCTTGGCGATCAATATCGAGGACTTTATCGACTTGGATTCGTACGAACGCGAAGTCGAAGAGATGGCCAAATGGGTGTGCTCGGCTCGCCCCTTGCCCGGGTTTGAAAAAGTCTATGCGCCCGGCGAAATCGAACAGCAAACTAGAGCACGGCTGCTGGTCGAAGGCATTGATTTGCCTCAACCCACTTGGGATGAGATCGGCAAAGTGGCGGCGGAACTGGGCGTGGAGATGCCCGCGCTGTGAGTAGGGGGCGGTTCGCAAACCGCCCCTGCGGATGGCGAACCGCCGACGGACGCGCCTAGACCACGATCAACCTGCCAACACCATTCGTTAATGGAACAGTTTGAAGTTTTCCGCATCCATGCAGTGCGCTTGGTGCATGAGCACGGCGTTCATCAACTCGATGGCCAGCCGCGACTCTAGGGTCGCGCCAGCGCGCACGCCTACGCAGGGATCGTGGCGGCCCTTGGCGAGCTGGAATTCAATTTCTTCGAGGTCCTTGCGCACGGAATTTTGGGTTCGGGCGATGGTGGCTGTGGGCTTGAAACTCAAGCGACAGACGAGCGGCATACCCGTGGTCACGCCGCCGAGCAGGCCGCCGTGGCTGTTGCTCTGGTATCCGCTGGTGCGGATGGGGTCGTTGTGCTCGCTGCCTCGGCGCGCAGACGAAGCGCTGCCCACGCCTATTTCGCAGGCCTGCACGGCGTGCAAGCCGCCGAGGCTACCCATCAGGCGCAACTTCAGGCTTTGGTACAGCGGTTCGCCGACGAGCGGGGGCACGTTGACGGCCACTACTTCGAGCGCCGCGCCGACGGAGTCCTGCTCTTTGCGGGTCTTGGCAATCAACTCGGCTGCTTGATGAGCGAAATCCGCATCCACTGCGCGGAGCGGCCCGCGTTCCAATTCGCTTTCGAGGGCGGCACACGTTGCGGGCGACAGAGACTGCCCCTCGGCTTCGGCTAGTTCGGCGACTCGCGCCGCGAGGGAAATGCCCGTCTCCAGCGGCCCGACTTGGCAGATCGAAGAAAAAATGGCCGTGCCGAAGTGCTCGGCTAGATAGAGGCGGGCAATGGTGCCGCCGATCACGTCCGAAATGGTCGAGCGATAGCTGGAGCGTCCGCCGCCGCGCACATCGACAAAGCCCCGCGATTTGTAGTGCTTGACTAAGTCGGTATGCCCGGGCCGGACGTGGCCCTGCGGCCCGGCGAACTGCTGGTAGTCGCTCGAGCGCTTAGCAGCCGAGAGCACGGCTGTGGCGATTGGCTCGCCCGTAGTGAAGCCCGCCTCATAGGTATGCACCGGCGTCGCGTCTTCGTCTAGGTGCAAGTGCAGCTCCGGGCCGGACAGGAGTTGGTCGTGATTTTCTGAATAGAGGCCGGAGAGCAGGGCGACTTGGTCGTCTTCCCGCCGGGGGGTACCCAGCTTGTTGCTGCCGGGGCGGCGGCGGTCGAGATAGTGCTGGATCTGGGTGCGCTCCACCCATAAGCCGGGGGGACAACCGAAAACCGTGGTGACAATTGCCGGCCCGTGCGATTCGCCTGCTCCGGCAACGCCAAAAAGCGGCCCGCCGAGTACTTCCATGCCAAAGGCTCCTTTGCCAAGGGACTGATTCCCTTACACTTTTGAAAATAGGGCTGCTGCCCATAGTTTATGGCTCTCTTTTAACCGCCTAAGATCAAAGGAGGGCCTTATGAGCAGCAGCG
>JAJEEZ010000081.1:0-3964 GCA_022820705.1 Candidatus Latescibacterota bacterium
CCTGTTGCACATCTCCGAGTTGGCGCATCGGCGCGTGGATAAGGTCGAAGACGTCGTTGGACAAGGGGACACGATCGCCGTCAAGGTCCTCGAAATCGACACCGGCGGCAAGATGCGGCTCAGCCACAAGGCCCTACTAAAGAAGTAAGTGGCGGTTTTGAGCTAGATGAAGAAAAGGCTATCGAGTCTAGCTCGATAGTCTTTTCTTATTATATAATGATATATGGATAAGCAAATGGAGTTGATTCAGGTGTCTGATATCGGCCGCTATGAGGGCCGAGAAGTGGTGCTGCGCGGTTGGTTGTACAACAAGCGCTCGAGCGGCAAACTGCATTTTTTGCAACTGCGCGACGGCAGTGGTGTAGTGCAATGCGTTGTTTTTAAGGGGGATGTCGAGGCCGAGCTATTTGAGCAGTGCGATCACTTGCCCCAAGAATCTTCGCTCGTAGTCCACGGTCAAGTGCGGCAGGAAGCGCGCTCGCCCATCGGCTATGAGGTGGGGGTCCACCACCTCGAAGTCGTGCAAGAAGCTGAACCATATCCTATTACACCCAAGGAACACGGCGTGTCCTTTCTCCTCGACCACCGCCACTTGTGGCTGCGGTCTTCTCGTCCGGGGGCCATTCTCAAGATCCGCAGCGAAATCGGCAAAGCCTGCCGCGACTTCATGGAAACGCGTGGCTTTGTCCTCGTGGATGCGCCGATCTTTACCCCCGCAGCCTGTGAAGGGACCTCGACTCTGTTTGAGACCGCGTATTTCGATGACACGGCTTATTTAACACAGAGCGGCCAGCTCTATATGGAAGCGGCCGCCATGGCCTTGGGCAAAGTTTATTGTTTTGGGCCGACGTTCCGCGCTGAAAAATCTAAGACTCGCCGGCACCTGACGGAGTTTTGGATGATCGAGCCAGAGATGGCGTATTGCGATTTAGAGGGTGCGATGGCCTTAGCCGAGGACATGGTTCTATACGTGCTCGACCGCGTGCTCGACCGTCGCCGCGAAGAGCTAAAGCTGCTTGAGCGAGATACCACCAAACTGGAACAGGTCAGCCGGCCCTTTCCGCGCCTGACCTACGATGAAGCCGTCGAGCGTCTGACAGCCTTGGGCAGCGACATCGCATGGGGGAGTGATTTGGGCGGGGACGACGAAACCCTCCTCGCCTCCCAGTTTGAGTCGCCGATTTTCGTCCACCGCTATCCCAGTGCAGTCAAAGCATTCTACATGAAGGAAGATGCCCAAGACCGCCGCTTAGCTCTGTGCATGGACCTGTTGGCACCCGAAGGGTACGGGGAAATCATCGGGGGTGGGCAACGCGAAGACAACCTCGCTGTCTTGCAGCACAAAATCGCCACGCATCAATTGCCACAAGAAGCCTTTAGCTGGTATCTCGACTTGCGGCGCTATGGTTCGGTCGAGCACGCTGGCTTCGGCATGGGAATCGAGCGGGTGGTCGCTTGGTTGTGCGGTGTCAAGCACGTGCGCGAGACCATTCCATTTCCGCGCATGATGCAGCGTCTCTATCCATGAATGTCTTATAAGGATGATTATGTCAACTAAAACCAAAAAAAGTCAATACAATTTCCAAGCCATCGAAACCAAATGGCGATCCCATTGGGAGCAGGAGAATACCTATCAAACACTGGGGCCGGGAAACCCCGGCTTCGATGACAACAAACCTAAGTGCTACATTCTCGATATGTTTCCCTATCCCAGTGGCGCGGGGTTGCACATCGGCCATCCCAAAGGGTATATCGCCAGCGACATCTACAGTCGTTACAAAAGGATGCAGGGATTTAACGTCCTGCACCCGATGGGATTCGACAGTTTTGGCTTGCCGGCCGAGCAATACGCCATTGAACACAACATCCATCCGGCAACCGTTACTGAGCAGAATATCGATGCTATGCGCAGCCAGTTGCAGTTCCTCGGGCTGTCGTTCGACTGGACCCGCGAAGTGGTTACGTCGCAGACGTCGTACTATGGCTGGACCCAGTGGATTTTTGCCCAGCTATTCGATAGCTATTTCGACACAGGCGAAGTCTGGGAAGATGGCAATGGACGCCAAATAAAGGGGCGAGCCAAGCCCATTGCCGACTTAGAAGCCCAATTTGCGGCTGGCAGGGCCTTGTCGGCCACAGATCGCCAAGTACTGGGCACTGATACAGCTTGGTCCGCACTGACCACGGCCCAACAGCAAGCCGTGTTGAACAACTATCGACTGGCGTACCAGCAAGAGGCCGTTGTCAACTGGTGCCCGGGCTTGGGTACTGTGTTGGCCAACGAGGAAGTGACTAATGAAGGCCGCAGCGAGCGGGGCGATTTTCCCGTGTACCGCAAACCGTTGCGACAATGGACGATGCGCATAACAGCCTATGCCGAGCGGCTCTTAGAGGACTTGGACTTTGAGCTGGAGGACCGCAACGGCGCGCCCTTTCGGCTCGACTGGCCAGAACCTATCAAACGGATGCAGCGCAACTGGATCGGCCGCAGCGAAGGGGCTGAAGTGAGCTTCGATGTCCTCGACCCGCAAAGCGACGCGGTCGCTGGGCAATTGCCCGTGTTCACGACCCGTCCCGACACGCTGTTTGGGGCGACCTTTATGGCGATTGCCCCTCAACATCCGCTGGTGGATCCCGCCGGGGAAGCCTACCTAGTTCCCAACGCTTGGCCGGAGGAGACGCCGGAGCCATGGAAAGGGGGAGGGGACTCCATCCGGGAAGCGGTAGCCCAGTACGTAGCTCAGGTTGCTGTCTCCACGGCGGATGAAACCAAGGAAAAAACGGGCATCTTCTCTGGCATCTACGCCCGCAATCCGGTCAACGAACAAAAAATCCCCATTTTCGTCGCCGACTACGTCAGTATGGACTACGGCGCGGGAGCCATTATGGCGGTGCCGGCTCACGACGAGCGCGATTTCGCCTTCGCCACCGCCTATAACTTGGACATTATAAAGGTAGTTACTGGAGAGGAAGGACGAGTTGAGGGGTGGTATGCTGGGGAGGGGACTGCGATTAATTCGCCTCCCGTACTGAAGGCGGACGGCTCGCCTCCAAGGCGAGGCGGTGATAATCCATATACCATTAACGGCTTGGCAACGGTTGAAGCCAAAGCTCAGATCATTAATGCACTAGTCGCCCAAGGGCGAGGCCAAGCCGAGGTAAACTACAAACTGCGCGACTGGACCTTCGCTCGGCAGCGCTATTGGGGCGAACCTTTTCCACTGGCCACGCACCCCGACGGATATTCCGTCGCGGTCGAGCCTCCGGTGGTACTGCCGGACCTAGAGGATTTCAGACCGGAAACCTCCGACGATCCCACCCAACCCGTTTCACCGCCGTTGCACCGGGCTGGAACGGAGTGGACGACGGTGGAAATTGACGGGGTGGCCTGCCAGCGCGAACTGAATGTCATGCCCCAATGGGCCGGTTCTTGCTGGTACTATCTTCGCTTTATCGATCCGCACAACGAAGAAGTCTTCTGTGACCCGGCTAAGGAGGGCTACTTCATGCCCGTTGATCTCTACATCGGCGGTGCTGAACACGCAGTGTTGCACTTGCTCTACGCCCGGTTTTGGCACAAGGCCCTCTACGACTTAGGCCACGTATCCACGCCTGAGCCGTTTAAGAAGTTGTTCAACCAAGGGATGATGACCGCGGATGCCTTTCAGGACGAGCGAGGTGTATATATCGACATCCGCGAGGTCGAGTTCCGCGACGGGGAGCCTGTTGAGAAGGGGACGGGAAAGGTGCTACGCCGGTCTTTCGGCAAAATGGGCAAGCGCTACAAAAATGGGTTGCCGCCGGAAGAGGTCGGCGAGGAATTTGGCGTGGATACTCTGCGGCTATACGAAATGTACATGGGGCCGCTCGAAGCGAGTGCGCCGTGGAGCATGGAAGGCATTCGCGGGATGCAGCGCTTCTTGCAGCGCGTGTGGCGCAACTTTGTCGATTCGGACCGACGCGT
>JAJEEZ010000033.1:0-3443 GCA_022820705.1 Candidatus Latescibacterota bacterium
TATTCTGACTATTCCAAGAAACAATCCTGTTAATGCCTTTACTATGGGGGGTATTGTAAGGGACGCAGGATTAACCGTTGAAGAATTTCGTAACCTTCTGTGATGGATAATCTGAAGAATCCGATATAAACGAGGAGCCAAAGCCATGTTGAAACGCTTGCAGATACGGAATTTCCGCGGCTTCAACGCGCTTGAAATCGACCAATTGAGCGGCATTAACCTCATTGCCGGCAAAAATAATTCCGGCAAGACCAGTTTACTTGAGGCAATTTCTCTACTAGTTGGAGCTGGAGACGCACGCCTAGCAAAAAATGTCAACATTATTCGCGGCTTGGAACTGGATAGTAGAGTATCACAGGCTATGATTGGGCCCTTGTGGAAACAACTCTTCTCTGATCTGGACATGGAACGGGCCATTGAGATTGAGGGAGAGGATACGTCGCATGGTCAATTGGCTTTGAAAATAACATCGGAGCGACAAGTCACTCCTGAGAGTGCTCTTGATCTTATGGAAGAAACTTCGGTGCCAGACTATTTCAGCGAACTTTCACTCGCATTTCAGTATAGCGATCCTTCGGGAAAACGCGTCGAAAGCCAGATACGTGTGAAGGGACAAGAGTTTGAAGTCAATCAGCCTACTACAATTGCCTCGCTTGGTGCGATAATTCTCTTGTCTCGAACTAGGAATATCCGCAGAGATGCCGTAAGGCTGGGACAATTGAGAAGGAAGAAACAGGGGTCTCTATTATTAAAAGCACTACAGATTGTCGAGCCGAGATTGCAAAGCATTGAGGAAAATTCCTCCAGCGGCACACCCATGATTTGGGGGGATATTGGGCTGTCAGAACTGGTACCACTGTCAGCAATGGGCGAAGGCATGACCCAAATTGCCCGGCTTGTTTTGGCCATAGCTTCCGTACCGGATGGTGTCGTTCTGGTGGATGAAGTTGAAAACGGCATTCACCACTCCGTGCTGCCCGATGTCTGGCGAGCCATTGATGAAGCGGCCAAGCAGTTCCGCACGCAGATATTTGCGACCACGCATAGTTTTGAATGCGTGATGGCAGCGCATGAATCTCTGAGTCAGGACAGGTTTCGCCTGCATAGGCTTGAAGCCAACGACGCGGAAAATCGCTGTGTTACCTACGAACCTGATGCAATCGATGCTGCAATCTGCCACAATCTTGAGGTTCGATAGGGACCACAGCGTCTTCAGCACGGTCCGCGATTTTCTCCAAACGATAGCTGCAATCGAGTCGCCGCCGACCGCGAACTGACGCTCCCCCAATCAGGCCGTCGGCCTCTGCGACAGGTCCAGTTCCGCGGAATCGCGTGCGGACGCAAGCTCCGCTCCCGGCCTAGACGGTTCCATGAACGTAATAGCCTCATAGAAGTCGTCTAACGCGACGAATACGCCGTTTTCTTGCGCCCATTTGCGCATCCGCTGGTTGCAAGAATGCGCCCATGACAGGATTTCCACTCGCCAACCGCGCTTGTGCATGCGCTCCAAAGTGCTGTGAAAACCCGCGCCTTCGAAATAGCCGGCACCGTCGCCCGTTAGCAATACTACGATACCGGGAGTGCCGTTGTAATCCAGCGCATCTTCCAACATGCGTAACTGCAACACCCGGTCGGGCGTTTCCTGTTCGCCACGCCCGGAGCTGCCTCGGTCAAACAGTTGGACTTCCACGCCCTTGCCTTCCATTCGATTCCACAACTGGCGCATTTCTGGCGGCACCGAGCCGGTGGCAAGTGCCTTTTTCAGCGGGCGATCGGCGTGCGCTAGGCGCAGTATATTGTCAAAGTTGACGCGCACGCGGTAACGGGCATTGGCACCTTCGCATCGCTCTTCCGCTAGCCGTTGTGCCTCGTGAAAAATGTTGGAGTTGTCCCAATAAATGAAAACACTGTTCATGCCGGATTGCCCCCTAGCCTTAAATCGGGACTTTTCACATAACTGACGTTACGCAGTGCCCTACTCGGCGGCTTCGTCTAACAGGTCCCTAAAGGCTTCGAGGCTGGGCACTTGTATGGCCGCTCGGTGCAACTGCTTGAGGCGCTGTGCATCGTCAATGGCACCAATGCGGGCGGCCAACGGATCCGACGAGGCCAACCCAAAGCGAATCTCCAGCACGTCGAGCAGATCTTCAATGGCGCGTTCTCGGCCTCCTCGCTCGATGCCTTGCTCAATGCCTTGCTTGATGCCCTTTTCCGTGAAATACTGCACTACCGACGATTCGTACATGGTTTCCTCCACGATGATGGTCATTATTGTTTCATATTCATACACTAATCCGCTCAAAATGGCAAGATCGGCCAAGTAATTGGCCTTGACGATCTCGTCTATCTGCACCTCTTGCGCCCGGTGGATACACTGACGCAACCACGCCTCGGCATCCACATCCGCCGGACGCTGCATCAACGGCGCAAATGGCAGCAAGCCCAGAAGGCCGCGGTCGAGGATGAGTTGACCTTCCAGTTCACTCAGCCTAATCACCTTGTATTGTACCAAAACGTGGTAGCCGTGCCGCTCTTGGAGATAGTACCCCGGATCGGTGCGGCCGGCGTCGGGACGCAGATAGATGGCATTGGAATAGATCGGCAGGCCGTACTGCTCAATGCCGCGGCCGATATAGCCGACCATGCGCTGCGGCATGGGTGGTTTGCTGTCGGTGGTTTGAAATTCGTGATGGACCAACGCCTCCTCGTCGCCGACGCGCACGCGGATGAGGCTGTCAGTGCGGTGGGCTTCGACGGTGGGTTGCTCGGTGTCGATCACGTCGAGTACCTCGACGTCGTCGTGCTGAAGGGCGAAGCGGGCGAAGTCGTGGGGGTAGGTGTGGATGAGATGTTTGGCGACGGTATCAAATTCGGCCATGAGCCATGCCTTGGGTTGCGGGTGGGGTGGTACCCGCAACGGGCAAGAATTGTGCCAAGGCGACGGCTCAGTGGGGAGGAAGGGGATACTAGGCGCTGGAGTGTAGCGGAAAGGATACAAGGATGGGAAAGTTGGGGACAAAAGCTGCGTAAGGTCAGGTCGTAAAATGATGGCTGCAACCGAACTATCGCCGCTTACCCAGCGGCTGAGCGATGATCTCACGGCTTCTTCCTTATTCAACAAAACCGTTGTCAACGAATTTGTTGAATAAATAGCAAGATTGCTTAAAAGCAGCTCCCTACCAATAACTCAGCGCGTCCGCAAAAATCCCCGCGAGTTCCTCAGCATCCGCCGCTCGCGGCGAGAGCTTAGTCACCCGGTGCTGCGGCAGCGTGCCCTCAACCAGCGCCGGGATGTGCTGGCTACCATAGCCGAGGGCGCTGAGGCCGTTGGGTGCGCCGAGTTGGCGCATTAGCGAGACGATGCGGTCGGCTAAGATCGTGCCCGCGTCCTCGTCTTTCGCTCCGGTGCAATCGGCTCCCAAAACCTCGGCAGCTCGTAGATG
>JAJEEZ010000332.1:0-11070 GCA_022820705.1 Candidatus Latescibacterota bacterium
AAACCTCGGAAGCTCGTAGATGCCGCTGGGGGCAAGTCGGCGCGGTGAAGCGGAAGACCACCGGTGAGTTGACGATCACGGCAAACCCGTGCGGCACCAGCGGGTAATTGATGGCGTATCCCTCGGGCACATAGCTTTCCACCATGCCAGCCACCGGATAGGACATGCCGTGCGGCAAGTGGACACCGGCGTTGCCAAAGCCAATGCCGGCGAGGGCCGCGGCCAAGCACATGGCGCTGCGGGCCTCGTCGTCGCTGGGGTCGGCCACGGCGCGGGGCAAAAATTGCTCCACCAAGCGCAAAGCCTCCAATGCCCACAAGTCGCTGACGGGATTCGAGCCTTGGTAGGCCGGTCGCAGTTGGGGACGGTCGGGTCGGGGCCGCTGGTCAAATGGGAGGGCCGTGTAGGATTCCAAGGCGTGTGAGAGCACGTCGAGGCCGGTTGAAGCGGCTACCTGCGGCGGCATGGAGCGCGTGTTGTCTGGATCGACGATGCCCAAGGTCGGGCGCATGTAGCGGTGGGCCATGCCGGTCTTGGCTTTCATCTCGACGAAATCGAAAATCGCCACGCCCGTGGTCTCACTGCCGGTGCCAGCGGTGGTGGGAACGGCGATCAGCGGCTTGAGCGGGCCGGGGACTGGCTCACCTCGGCCAATGGGCGCGTTGACGTAGGTGAGGAAATCGGCTGGGTACGTGGTGTACACGTTGGCGGCTTTGGCCGTGTCCATCACCGATCCTCCGCCGATGGCGACGAACCCGTCAAACCCTTGTTGGGCGAACTCAATCGCCGCCTTGAACGAGGCGTCGGTTGGCTCGACGCGCACTTGGTCGAACAGCGCGTACTCGACGCTCGACTCGGCAATGGCCGCTAAGGCCGTCTGCACGGGTGCTTGCTCGCGCAAGTTTGGGTCGGTCAATACCATGACTCGCTTCAGGCCCCGGTCCTTGAGATCCATGCCGATCTCCTTGGTGGTGCCCGGACCGAAGCGGATGTTGGAGGTGGCGATTTCGTAAGCAGTGTCGAGAAGCATAATATTTATTCCGTCCTTGTAAGGGCGGGGAATATAGGCTTGACTTGGAGAGGGAGGCAAGGTCTAGTTAAAAGGAGTTTGACAATGGGAGATCGTCGTGGTTGAACGAGCGAATATGACGCCCGAGGAAGTGGAGGAAGGGCAGCAGTTGGCTTTGGATTTTGGCAAGTTGCAGAAGGCCGCGGCCTGTGGCGAGGGGTTGGTGCCAGTGGTGGCGCAGGACGTGGATAGCGGCGAAGTGCTGATCGTGGGGTACGCTAATGAAGAGGCGCTGAACTATACGCGGCGCGAGGGCGTGGCCGCATTTTGGAGCACGTCGCGCAACGAGTTGTGGGTGAAGGGCGCGACCTCGGGCAATGTACTCGAACTGGTCGAAATCCGCGTCAACTGCGAGCAAAATTCGCTGATGTACCGCGTCCGGCTCAAAGGAGAGGGGGCCTGCCACACCGTGGACGCAGATGGTCGGGCGCGGTTGGGGTGTTACTATCGGCGGCTGGTGGGGGATCGGCTTGAACCGGTTTGAATTCTAAGATGATCCGCAGATGGACGCAGATGGACGCAGAATAGGATGCACAGGACGATCCACCGCTTGAATCGTTCAGATCATTCTGGGTTGTTATATTTTTGCGGATAGGAGGATTAGGCGATGGCCAATGCCGTGATTGTCGTGGATATGCAGAACGGCTTTATGCGTCCAGACGGGACGCTCTACTGCGGGGATCACGCAAGGGAGATCATCCCGCGAATCGCCGCGCGAGTCGAGCGCGAAAAGGCCGCTGGGGCCTCGCTGTTTTTTACTCAGGACAGCCACACTGCAAACGACCGCGAGTTTGAGATGTTTCCTCCGCACTGCATTGAAGGGAGCGAGGAGGAGCACATCATTGACGAACTGTCGCCGTTGGCCCAAGACGCGCAGCTTGTCAAAAAGCGGCGCTACAGTGCCTTTTTCGAGACCGAGTTGGCCGCGATGTTGGATGAACTCGCGCCGGACAAGGTCGTGGTGATGGGCGATTGCACGGATATTTGCGTCCTGCACACTGTGGCCGGGCTGCGCAATCGCGACTATCCGGTCGAGGTACCAGCCGATTGCGTGGCCAGTTTTGATCCGCAACAACACGAATGGGCCTTGGGGCATATAGAGAAAATTCTCGGGGCACAGGTTACTAACCGCTGATGGTAGAGCGCGACCTATACGCGCCCTCGGCTGCGACGCTGGCGGGCGACAACGCGGATATTTACTTCCGCCGAGGTTGCGACATCCTCGCGGCCGAACAGCTCAATCCGGTCGTGGCGATGGAGGTGTTTACTCGGCGGCACGCTCTGATCTGCGGTATGCGCGAGGCGCAGGCCCTCTTGCGGCAGGTGCTTGGCGAGGAGGCCGAGGTGTGGAGCTTGGACGAAGGGGATTGGATCGAGCCGCGTGAAGTTGTACTGCGGATTCGTGCGCCCTACCGGCAGTTCGGTTTGTACGAGACGGCGCTGTTGGGGATGCTCAGCAGCGAGACAGGGTGGGCCACGGCTGCGGCCGAGTGCGTGGCTGCGGCCGACGGGGTGCCGATCATCAGCTTTGGTGCCCGGCATATCCACCCGGAGGTCAGCGCCCGGATGGAATACGCGGCCATCGTCGGGGGATGCGCCGGATGCGCCACTCCGCAGGGGGCTGCTCTCGCCGGCATTGAGGCAACCGGGACTATGTCCCACGCCTTGATCTTGTGCTTCGGCGACACGCTCAAAGCAGCCGAGGCATTTGATCGTCACATCGACACCGAGGTCGAGCGCATCGCGTTGGTTGACACCTTTAAGGACGAAGCCGAAGAAAGTCTGCGGCTGGCCGAGGCCCTAGGTGAGAAGCTGTGGGGGGTGCGGCTGGACACGCCCGGAGAGCGCGGCCGTGTCACGGCTGAGCTGGTAGCGGAAGTGCGAGCGAGACTTGACCAAGCCGGGCATAGCCATGTAAAGATCGCGGTCTCTGGCGGCTTGGACGCCGAGCGGATCGGCTATTTCCGGGAGGCAGGGGCACCGGTGGACACCTTTGGAGTCGGCAGTGCGATCAGCGGTGCCTCGGCGATTGATTTTACTGCGGACATCAAGGAAGTAGAAGGCCGGCCCGTGGCCAAGCGGGGGCGGATACCGGGGCTTACTGAAAACCCCCGGCTCAAGCGATTGGAACTCTAAAAGGAGCATATTATGAGCACATACGATTTTGGCAGTGGACGCACAGATCCCGGCTCGTTCCCTACGGAGGCGCTGGCGGAGGCGGCTAGTGAAGCCGTGCGCGAGTTGGGCGCGACGCTGGTGAACTATCCCGGCGACATGGGCCATCAGGGCTTGCGCGAGGTCATGGCCATGCGCGAATCCAAGCGCGAGGGCATCGACGTGTCCGCGGACCACATCGCGCTGATGAACGGCTCCATGCAGGCGGTTACGCTGGTGGCCGAGGCGCTGATGGAAGGGCCGGGGGACGTGATCGTCACCGAGGAACTGACGTATTCTGGGACGATTGGCGCGTACAAGCGGTTGGGGGCTGAGTTGGTCGGGGTGCCGCTCGACGAGCAGGGCATGCGCGTCGATGTGCTGGCCGACGTGTTGGCGGATTTGCGCCGCAAGGGCACTCCGCCGCGCTTTATTTATACTTTGGCGACCTACCAAAACCCCACCGGCTCTGTCATGCCGAGGCAGCGCCGCCTCGAACTGCTCGAAGTGGCGCGCTACTACGAGACCATTGTGGTGGAAGACAACTGCTACGGCGACGTGCATTTTGAGGGGCCGGAAGAGCCGGCGCTCTATGCGCTCGACGACAGCCCCGACGTCCTGTACATCGGTTCGTTGTCCAAAATTTTGGGCCCTGGGGTGCGGTTGGGTTATTTGTTGGCTCGGCCACCTATGTTGGGACGAATTCTCGACCGCCGCTACGACGGGGGGAATAGCTTGCTGGCGGCTGCTTGCTGCTCGGCCTTGTTCCGCGACCGGCTGTGGCAGCACTTAGCAGAGACCAACGCCATCCTCAAGGAAAAGCGCGACGCAGTCTTCGCGGGTCTCGAAGAAAATGCGGGTGACCTCTGCACGTGGTCGCGGCCGGTGGGCGGCATGTTCATCTGGATCGAGTTCCCCGAAGAGGTGGATCGCGATCGCCTCATGGCCCTGTGCGCCGAGCGCGGCATTGTGGTGGCGCGGGGGCAGGGCTTCCACATCCGGCGCGAGGACGTGCCGGCCATCCGCCTTGCCTTTGGCTTTGCCTCGCTGGAGGCGGTCCGCGAGGGCGTGCCGCTGTTGGCCGAGTGCATCCACCAGGCGCGAGTCCCCGTGATGGCCTGATGGGTCTGCCCGCAATCGCCTTGGTGCAGATGGAGGTCAAGCCCGGGCGACCCGACCTGAATGCGGAGCGGATGCTGGCCTTTATCGCGCAGGCGCGGGAGGCCGACGCTGAGGTCGTGGTGTTTTCCGAGCTGTGCATCAGCGGCTATATCCTCGGCGATTTGTGGGAGATGGACGCTTACGTGGAGGATTTTGCCGCGTATAGCGACGAGATTTGTCGGGCTAGTACTGAGTTAACCGTGATCTTTGGCAATGTGGCGGTGGACCCAGTTCACCAGGGACAAGATGGACGGCGGCGCAAGTACAATGCCGTCTATGTGTGCGCCAATGGCGAATATGTGGTGCGCGAAGCCGTGCCCGCCGGACTGCCCTGCGGCGTCCAGCCCAAGACCTTGCATCCCAACTACCGATTTTTTGACGACGACCGGCATTTTTTTTCGCTGCGCCACTTGGCTGAGGCCGAGGGTCGGTCGCTAGAGGACTGGTTGCACCCGTACAAGGTGCGGCTCAAGGATGGGCGGTCCTTTAGTTTTGGCGTGCAACTGTGTGAGGACATGTGGTGCGAGGACTACTGCCACAGCGGCGAGCCCCTCGACACGCTGGCGCTGTATCGCCGCCGTGGCGCTGAGGCCGTATTCAACCTTTCTTCTTCGCCCTTTACTTGGCAGAAAAGCGACAAGCGCAATCGCGTGGTGCGCCAGATATTGGCGCGCTCGCCCCTGCCGTTTTTCTATGTCAACCAAGTTGGGGCGCAAAACAACGGCAAGAACATCATTGTGTTTGACGGCGACAGCACGGCGTATGCGGCCAGCGGGGACATTGCGTGCCGCGCGCGTCCGTGGCGGGAACAGCTCGTGCTCACGGGTCGTGGCGAGGTCGCGCCGCCCCAAAGCGAGATCGAAGCTCAGTACGCGGGCATCCTCACCGGGCTGCGGCACTTGGACGACGTGCGTGGTGCTAAGAGCAAGTTCCTCATTGCGACGAGCGGCGGCGTAGATTCCAGCGTGGTCTGCTGTCTGTTGGAGTGCGCCTTTGGCCCGGAGCGCGTGTTTGCGGTCAACATGCCGACGCGTTTTAATGCCGCTGTTACTCAAGACAATGCCCGCTCGTTGTGCGCTGCGCTGGGCGTTGATTACCTTTGCTGCCCGATAGAATCGCTGTACGAGGCCGTCGCCGCGCTCGTGCAGGACGCGGAATTTTCCGTGGGCCGGGGCGAGTACACTCGGTTGGTGGATGAGAACTTACAGGCGCGCATCCGCTTTGCCGATGTGCTCTCCGGCTTAGCGGCCAAATACGGACTCGTGTTCACGTCCAACGGCAACAAGACCGAGGTCGCCTTGGGCTACGCCACGCTCTATGGGGATGTCAGCGGCGCAGTGGCTCCGATTGCCGACCTGTACAAGGTGCAGGTTTTCGCGTTGGCGCGCTTTCTCAATGAGAGTGTTTATGGCCGCAGCGTGGTGCCGGAGAATTTGCTCGATGGCTCGGTAGTGCCCAGTGCCGAGCTGTCTGAGGCCCAAGATGTGACGCAGGGTTTGGGCGACCCAATTAAGTACGGATACCACGACGCCGTGCTGCGGCAGTTCATCGAATATCGGCGGCACAGCAGCGATTTGTTGCAGTGGTTTATAGAGGGCGTGTTGCTAGAAAAGTTGGAGTGGGACGACGAGGCGCGATTTCGGGCGTATTTTCCGGACGCGCGCAGTTGGATCGAAGACCTCGAATGGGTGGAGCGCCAGGTGCGGATCAATTACTTCAAACGGATTCAAGCGCCGCCGGTCATCGTTTTGAGCAAGCGCGCTTTTGGCTTTGATTTACGCGAGACCCAACAGCCCCCGTACGCGCCGCGTCGCTGCGAACAGCTAAAGGCCGAGGCCCTGAAGGTGCGGATTTGAACGGCAGGACATTTCAACAGTGAAGGAGCTTGTCTTATGACCGACCCGATCCTGCTCACTGACGAGCAGATGCGCGAGTTTATCGTCAATGGCTATCTGGTCTTTGAGCCGACCGTGCCCGAGGGGACGCACGAGGCGTGCTATGAGCGGCTCAACCAAATCATCGACTCCGAGCTAAACCCGGGTAACAATATCCTGCCGCGCGTGCCCGCCATGCGCCACGTGCTCAACTCGCCCGAGGTGCGCGGCGCGCTCATCAGTGTGTTAGGCCCGAACTACTTGGAGCATCCGCACCGCTATTGCCACCCCCTCAAGCCGGTGGATGAAGCTGTGCCCGCGGACGAGGCTGAAGAAAGGCTGCGCCGCAACTGCCATCAGGATGGGTACACGCCGATGGGCCATCCGCGCCAGCACTATCTGCGCTATGCGCGGATCATGTACTACCCGCAGGATTCGCCGGTTGAATTGGGGCCGACGCACGTGATTCCGGGGACGCAGTTTAATCGCGGATTGACCGACGATGATCGGGCGCGCGCCATGCCATTGGCTGGCCGGGCCGGCACGGTGTCGCTGACGCACTTCGATGTGGGCCACGCGGCCGGCGTCAGCCTGCTGCCGAGGCACCGGCACATGATCAAGTTCATCTATATGCGAGCCTCCGAGCCGACGGCACCGACTTGGGACTGCAAAAGCATGCACTGGCAAAAGCCCCAACAGATTGAGTCTCCCTACGATCTGGAACTGGCTTGGGCGCACACTTGGGACTGGCTCTGTGGCAAGCGGGATCGCTACGATAGCTGGCTTCGACCTGAGCTCAGCCGAAGGCCACAGGCCACAGGAGACGTGGCGGCACTCATCGCTCAGCTCGATCCAGAGATGGACTTGGCGCAGCGGCTGGCGGCGGCACAGCAATTGGCTGGATTCGGCGTTGATGCGGCGGCCGCTGTGCCAGTACTCGTCGAGTGCTTGGGCACCGATCACCAAGCCATGCGCACGGCCGCGACCTACGCGCTAGGCGCAATCGGCGAGCCAGCCGTCGCGCCGCTGGCCAAAGCGTTGCGCGCAGCAGGTCGTGAGGCTGACCAGCACGAAGCACCGCCCGCTTGGAACGAGGGGGCGACTAACATGGAAGATGCGGCACAGGCCCTAGCGGCGGTTGGTGAACCCGCGGTTGCAGCGCTTTGTGAGCTGTTGGACGACGAAAGCGAGTGGACTCAAGTCAACGCCGCCTTTGCTCTCGGCGAGATGGATTCGCACGCGGTGGCAGCAGTCCCGGCGTTGACGCGGAGTCTCGAAGATGGCTCGCATCGCTTGGTGCGCACGGCCCTCGTGGCGCTGGGCAATATCGCTCAGCGCGTGCCAGTGGAAGCCTTGGGGCGAATGCTCTCGGCCGATCACCCAGCTTGGCAGGAGGAAGCTGGTCGTCGCTGGGTGCCGCGCGATCAAGTGCGGACCAACGCGGCGATAGCGTGCGCTCAGCTTGGCCAAGCCGCCGCTCCGTTAGAAGCTCAGCTATTCAGGGCGCTAGACGATTCCTGCGGCCATGTGGGCGCGTTCGCGCTCAGTGCCCTGCAACAGATTGGCTCGCCTACCGCTACGCAGGCCGCGATGGATTATTTGTACTCGCAGCGTTGGGATGCGGCTATTGATGGTGAGCGGCAGTTTTGAGGGGGTTGTGAAACGACGACATGGAGGCTATGGGCTATCCGTTGCAATGAGGCCTACCCCGGAAAACGGCTCGGTCAGCCTTGACGTGGCTAGGGGGACTTCTACCTTGAATAATAGCGCGAATTGACCGCGCAATGGTCGTCAGCTATGGCGGCAGTTGCGCTGTTTATTGGCGCACTTCAGGACAAATCATAGGAGGACGAGCATGGGCCAAATTCACGTAGCTCGGAATACGGACAGTGAGGATATAAAACTTACCAGCAGACAAGCCATTGACAAAATTGTAGGTGACGCTGAAGAACGGATATTAGCTCTCGAAGAGGATTGGGATGGAGAGGGATCGCCAGCCTTTAAAAAACAAACACTAGATGCTATTCGTGATTTCCTCTTTGAGCTAGTCGAGGAGTCTGAATTGAGCGTAGTAAAGCAGGTATGGATAGTTCCATTTAGCGGAGGCAGCATAGATTTGCAGTGGCAGACAGAACATTTTGACCTTTTAATTAACTTCTGTGATGATGGTAATGTAACTTACTACGGAAAGGACACGTACGGGCATTCCATCCGTGGAGATAGCCGTCCTAAACCGGGGTATATCTCTTGCTGGATGAGCCATGCAAGCCGGTAACTACGGTATAGAAGAAATCCCCGATACAGCTCGATTGTACTATCGCGTCCACAAAAATATATACATGGCCACGGTGAAGGCCGCAGAGATTCCCCAAGGCAAGTTGCCAAGTAGCGTATTCAGATTCCAAAGAGGCGACCTGTCTGTTGATTGGTCAAAGTATGCGAAGCCGGAAGAAACTAGGAATCGAGCCAAGGTGCCCGAGGATAATGGTATAGTTGATTTTATAGCGTCTCCTATACGGGCTGAAGGCCACAAGATAGAACATACTCCTGAGCCTGATAACCGCGCCCATAGTTCTGTATCCGGTGACGAAACCGCAATTCGGCTCATCTTGAGTAAGGAAGCTAAATGGGTCCCCGGACTAGGGCCAAAGACCTTCGAGAGCTAGCATTTTGAAGTGGTATTTGGAATCATCGGCACCCTTTTTTGCCATGTCATATCGGGGGAGCCTGTTTTGCCCTAGGCGACCACCGCGAGGTTAGAAGGGCTAACTAGCTCCGTCAAATTCTGGTGTTCTCGCCTAGATCTCACGCCCTCGTCGCTTGCTTCGCGTTAGACGATACAGCCATCTCCTCACATTAGCAGTCCACTCACCGACAAAGCGCAGCCGACCAGCGATTCCGGTCTGTCCCGTGACTTCGGCATCGAGACCGCGGTCGCAGCCCCAGCACAAGACTAGGGCCGCGACCAAACACCAAAACTGCACAGCCTACTAGCCAGCGGCCTCGGCAGCAGCAGCCGAGACTTCGGCGACGTCAAATTCTGCGCCGTTAATGGTTATCGTCCCGGTAGCAGAAAGGCCGTCAGTCCCGACCGAAAGCTCCATATCGAGTATCAACTCGGCCTCATGCGACCCAGAAAGGATAACCTCCCCGGTCAGCGGAATGGGCGTCTGATCCAAGCCGACATTCAAGGTACCGTTGGCTATCAACGCGCCGTCGGGCGAATAATCCTGCAACGTCCAATCGTTGCCGGCGATCTCCACCGAGCCGCCGCCTTCCCCTGGCACCGACGTCGTACCGGGAACCAGCGCGGCGAAGAAGATATTCGTAAAACTGGAGACCAGCGTGTCGTATAAGATGACGATTACAGGCGTTATCTCGCCTGTAATTATTTCCGGCTCAAGTTCGGGCTCCACTGGTGTGGATTCATCGTCGTCTCCACAGACAGACAGCCCCGATCTAGATAGGTCGTTATTGACAACGTTTAGCAAGGCATGTGGTATGCACCCGCTCAACTGATTCTCTCCGAGGTACAGGTATTGCAGACTGTCGAGTTGGGCTAATTCGAGCGGTATTGGCCCGCTCAAGTCGTTGTATCCGAGGTCTAGGTTTTGCAGGTTGCTGAGATTGCCCAACTCGGATGGAATCGGCCCGCTCAAATCGTTGTGGTAAAGGCCCAGAGATCGTAGGTTGCCGAGATTGCCCAACTCGGACGGAATCGATCCGCTCAAATCGTTCCAGTCGAGGTCTAGGTATTGCAGGTTGCCGAGGTTGCCCAACTCGGACGGAATTACTCCGCACAACCCGTTGCTGCGGAGGTCTAGGTATTGCAGGTTGCCGAGATTGCCCAATTCGGACGGAATTGCTCCACGCAACCCGTTGCTGCGGAGGTCTAGGTATTGCAGGTTGCCGAGATTGCCCAATTCGGATGGTATCAGCCCGATCAAGTCATTGTATCCGAGGTTCAGATATTGCAGGTTGCTGAGATTGCCCAACTCGGACGGAATTGCCCCGCGCAAGTCGTTATCGCTGAGGTCTAGGTATTGCAAGCTGCTGAGGTCTTCCAGTAGTTCGATCGGAATTGCTCCGCGCAAGTCGTAGTAGCTGAGGTCTAGACCCGTGACGCGGCCGTTTTCATCCGTAGTTACGCCGTCCCATTGGTCTAGGGGAACCTCGCAAAGCCAATTGTTCCAGTCGTAGTCTTCGGGGTGGGGACGATAGCCGAGTGTTTCATAGAGTGCCACCAGCACGGCCCGGTCCGTCTCCGCTGACCCTTCCGACACCGCCGCTTCGCCCGTCTTTGCCGCCTGTGGGTGAGGTTGGACGGGCGCGGTGATGCTTTCTTGACTGCTACAAGCGGTCAACGTCAGCGTGAATACAACGAGAAGCATGGGCATAAGAAATTCCTCCTAGTGTGGGTTAGATCAGGCCCCGCGTCGCACGGGACCGCGAAAATTCTTGATTTCATCGTATTCCAAGCCCAAAATCTCCGCAATGGGCATATTCCGTTCCGTTCAACCCGCTTTTCGGTACTCCCAAGGCGCAATGGCCGTCGAGGGTGACGACTATTACGTGGTTGATGTCGGAACGGAGAAGGCAGAGAGACTAATCAGTCTCGTCAAGTTTTGGCTGAGAGCAGTGGTTTAGATTGAAATGCGGCTTAGATGTCGGGATGCAGGCGTCTAAGGGGTGATACCCAAGATTATAGCACCTTCTTGCTTGAGGGCGTCGGCAATCGTCTTCTTCCCTAGAGAACGGTCAATAAAGAAAACAAGTGGATCAGGCTGCTCGGGTGTATAACTCACAGCGGAT
>JAJEEZ010000321.1:0-3247 GCA_022820705.1 Candidatus Latescibacterota bacterium
TGCTGCTCGACTTCTGGGCGAGTTGGTGCGGGCCGTGTATCGACGACCTACCCTATCTCCGACAAGTCAAGAAAAAGACGGCCGACTGGCCGGTCATCTTCCTCAACATATCGCTGGACGCGGATGAGGACGATTGGCGAGAGGCGATTGATGAACACGAGATCAAAGGCGTCCACGTGCGGGCGGATGGCTGGGGCGCGGAGGTAGCCAAAACCTACCAAGTGATGGGCATACCTTCGTATTACTTGGTGGACTCACAAGGACTGATCGTGGAGGATCCTGGATTAAGAGGGAATACAGAGGCGACTGTAGCGGCGATCGAGAAGAGCTTATGAGAAGCCGTAGTGAGATGCGCGACAGTTGATCTTGGCAATTTCTGGGAAGGGGCACCCATATCGCCTTTGGGAGGAACGCACGGGCAATGAGCAAAACGCTTGTCTCACTTATAGCACTGGCGCTTGTGATGTTATCGGAGGCCCGTTTTGCCGAAGCTGTGGAGTTTGCCGACCCGACCTTAGAAGTTGCTATTCGCGCCAAAATTGCTAAGGGAGAAGGCCCGATTGCAGCCGCAGACCTGCTCTCCATTGTCGAACTCGAACTCATTAGCGGCGCGATTGCGGATTTGTCTGGCATTGAAGCGCTGGAAAATTTAGAAGTGCTGGTGCTGGTGGACCAGCACTTGGTGGATATTGCGCCCTTGGCCGGTCTGAAAAAGCTGCGGGCACTGGACTTGGCCAATAACCAGATCGTCGATATTGCGCCGCTTTCCTCGCTGTCGGCGCTGATCTTTTTGAGCCTTGCTTCTAATAGTGTGAGCGATCTGTCGCCCCTGTCCTCGCTGGATCAGTTGCAGGTGTTGCTGTTAGACGAAAATCGCATCGCGGATATTAGCCCGTTACTCGGATTGTCTATGTTGGAGCAAGTATTGCTACGGGGCAATCCCCTGAATGCGGAAGCATATGCCGTTCACATCCCCTCGCTGATAGAGCAAGGGGTAGAAGTCCTTTACAATCTCCCCGAAGACTCGGCTGCGATTTTCGACGGGAGCGGCGTGCGCTTGCCGGTCTGGCAGCCTATAGGGCCTGTCGTGGAGCCGTGGCAGCCGGGCGTTTATAGTTTGGCAGTTTCGCCGCATGATCCAGAACTCCTCTATGCCTTAGCCCAAAATGGCTTGTGGCGGTCGCAAGATGGCGGCCGACAATGGGAAAAAATGGGCCTTATGGCGAAGAGCTATGGACACGGCAGTCGCGTCGATGCGTTGCTGGTTGATCGTCTATCGCCTTCCACGCTCTATGTCGAAGACGGCGTGTTTTACGATCCCGACATATTTAGGAGCGACGATGGCGGGCTTTCTTGGCAATTGATAGAGAACCCTAGTGCCGAACCTTGCGCTGGCGGCAGGGGCACTCTTTTGGCATCCGACTTGAAAAAGCCCGATCGGCTTTATTCGGTTAGCTGCGGTGCGCTCGCGCTATCGGACGATGGTGGGCAGAGCTGGTATGAACCCCAGCACAGCAACGGCGGCCTCGTCCGCGTAGAAGGGTCTTCGCCTTTCTTTTTTCAGCATCCGCGCAACGCGCAGATCCTCTATGCTGGCTTCTTTCATCGAGGAATCTCCGCGTTTCTGGCACGCAGTGACGACGGTGGGGACACTTGGCGGGACCGGAACACCATCGAACTACCCTTGACGGCGATGGCGGTCGATCCCAAGAATGAGCAGGCGCTCTTTGCCGTTAGCGCAGATACGCTCCACAACAGTCTGTACAACAGTCTGGACGGCGGCCTAAGCTGGCAGGAGGTTGCCGAGTTGCCCATTGACGCTGCTAGAGGCCTAGTTCTCCATCCCTTGGACGCGACCCGAATGATTGTTTGGGGCGGGTCCGCCACTTGGCAGTCCACTGATGCGGGACAGTCGTGGGAGCGGCTACCGATTGACTCTATTGCCCAACTTGAAACCGATCCATTGCAGGCCGAAGTGTTGTGGGCCGTCACAACTCCGGGAGCCATACACCACTCAGCGGACTGGGGCCGGACGTGGAGTACGATAGCGCTGATTGACCAAACCCGAATGGCTGAATCGCTCTTGGTTACGGATGACGGATCGCTATGGGTGGGGTCGGGACAATGGCAAGATGGATTATTCGAACCTAGCTTGTTGATAAGCCGCGACCAAGGAGCGCGCTGGAATGAGCGGTTACGCGCCGTGGATAACCCCGGCTTGGATACCAGTTTTGGCTTTTCCTCTCCGATTGGCTTCGGCCCCATTGATCGCTTGTTGATCGACGCGAACGACCCAGACTTGGTATGGGCTCATACCCGGTACTGGTTTATGCAAAGTAGGGATGCTGGCGCATCGTGGACTTTGCTTGCGCCTGGGCTGGAAGAACAGCGGGGGATGGGTGCATACACACAAGCCATAGATAGGCAGCCGCATATCATGCAGGAGACAGTAGGGGAGGGCGCGCATTTCTTGGTCGATCCGATGTCGCCTTCTAAAAATTTGTATCGCAGCCGAGACCAAGGCCAGACTTGGCAGCTCGTTCAGGAGCGGGTCAGCGCAGCAATGGTACACGGCACTATCCTCTATGCGTCTGTAGGCTCCCGACTCTGGCACAGCGACAATGAAGGCGACGACTGGCAGCGGGTCGCCAATCTACCCGGTTCCTCCAGGGCGTATGCCTTGGCGGTGCATCCCCGCACGCAGGATTTTTACATGGCCAATGATCTCGGACTCTTGTGCTCCAGTGATGGAGGAGTTTCTTGGGCCACCTTGCGCGAGCGGGGGAATGAGTCGTGGCAGAGTGTTAAAATTCGCTTTGATCCTGCAAACGACGACGCGATCTACCTGATTACAGGCCGGCAATTGTTGGAGACTAAGGATGGAGGGGAAACCTGGGTGTCAATCGGCCAATCGCTGGGTCCGATGCCTTGGTTTAACGAAGTCGCCCTCGACCCGCACAACCCTTCTTTGCGCTATGTGGCCACCCCACACGGGGTCTTCGTCGCCGGCAAAGAAAGCTCTACGGCCATTGTAAAAATACAAACGGCCTTGCCCGAGCATTTTTCACTGGGGCAGAACGCGCCGAATCCCTTCAATAGCAGCACGATTATCCCGTATGAAATAGCCTCTGCCGCAGCGGCTGAATTAGCTATTTACAATGTGGTCGGACAGCGCATCCGAACCTTTGTTTTGGGTTATCAGAGCCCTGGTGAATATCGCGTCGTCTGGGACGGGCGGGACGATGGC
>JAJEEZ010000191.1:0-4191 GCA_022820705.1 Candidatus Latescibacterota bacterium
CGCCCCGCCCGAAGCAAATTGCCCGAGTATCACCCCCAAAAAGAACCAGCGCGTCGAGCGGTAGCCGTTCGGCCCCATGTACTTCAAGACGACGGATTTAATCAGCCAAGCGAGAAAGATGCTGAACCAGATGTTGCCGAGGATCCAGGTGCCGCTGGCCACGTAGCCGATGGGATGCAGAGGCCACCACAACAAGTGATGGCGCGCCCACAGCAAGAGCGCCATCACCGCGGCCCCCACTCCGTTCCAGAGCCACCCCAGCCAATACGGCCCGGTCGGCGTCTCGATGAAACGGGCGGCAAAGCGAAACGGCTCCCAAGCGAAAAGTCCGGAGAAATACTGGCGGTGCAGGTTGAGCGCCCCGTACTGGTAGCCCAAGTTCAAGGTCGCGTAGATTGAGCCTAAAAGGCCAATAGCCAGCGCCGCCATTAGCATCGCTAGGACGCGCCGCCGCCCGATCTTGAGGCCGTGTAACATGCGGATGCTGTTGGCGCAGGGGGCCATCATAAAGACCAACAGGTCGCCCGCCCAAGCGAGGGTAAAGCCCAGCGCCATCATCCCCGTCGCTCCCAGCGCCGACGAGCCGACGCCCGAGACTACAAAGCCCGCGCCCGACAGCCCCTCCACGGCCGACGAGAGACCCGCTTCGACGATCACGCGGGTAAGAGCGAAGAAGATGGCGAATGCCGCGCCGAGAAACAGCATCACCGCCCACCAAGGCAACCCCGTCTGCCCCAGCCACAAGCCCATGACGAGCGAGCCTACCGCTAAGCCGACCATGGCCATCCGATAGGACAGTAGCTCCCCGGCTGCGCTGCCGCCGGCTTTGGCCTGTTGCCACACGGCCTTTAGATGCCCACGCGCCGTCCACAGCCCCAAGACGACCAGCGCAATCATCGCGCCCATGCTCTGATGGCTCAACATGCCCGTGGTAGGACCGGCGTGGCTGAAGGCGTCGAGCTGTTCGGTGGTGAAGATGCCTAGGGTTGAGCAGGCCCATTCTTGGGCTTTGGCCAACACATAGAAAAACCACAAGCTGCCGGAGATTCCGGTGTTGATAAAATAGGCCAGGCCCATCATCAGGTAGTTGAGCCGGATGCGCAGGACAACTGCGTCGTGCCCCAGGGCTAGCGGCAGGTTGAGATCGACGCGCGGCGCGAATTCGTAGTAGTGGCTAAAGGAGTTGATCGTATTGAGGATCGCCGGCACGGCAAAGCCGGCCCACATGATTGGATTGCGCAAAAAGGGCTTTATGCGTGCGGGCCGCGGACCGTCTTCAATCATCCCTAACGGCACTTGGACTAGCGGGTAGAGCAGCCGCTCGTGGTCCATCCACTGCCGCCGCATAATCACCATCGCGCAGATGAGCACGAGGTAGAAGGCAGCCATAAAGAGCAACCACCAAAAAAGCGGCTCGACCCAAGCGCCCCAAGGGATGGATTCGCCTCGGGGGAGTCCCTCGTAAAACTGCTTGATCGCCACTTCGTCTTGGACGACCAGCCAAGTGGGGATGTGGGGTACCAGCAGCTCGGCCCAGTTGTTTTCTGGAGTCGCGTAGTAGAGCACGCTGGAAATGGCGGGGAGCGCGGCACCGGTAAAGCCTCGCGACGGGATCGCCGTTGCCAGCATCATCATCGCGGTAATCAGCAGCAATTCGGCGCGGTTGAACGCCCAGTGTCGCCGCACTAGCCCCAGTAGCGGTTGCACTAGCGCGAGCAAACAGAAGAGCAGGAAAAAGGCCGCTGGCGTCGATGAACTCAGGCCCAGCCGGGTGCCCTTGATCACGAATTCCCCGTAGGGCAGGCCGACGGCGATCAGGGCGCAGAGTACGAGGCCAGTCAGCATCGCCGGCAGGCGGATTGCGGGGGAGGGCTGAGGGTCTGGGGGCATGGAGTGGTCTAAAGGGATGAAGTAGCGGGTGCGCGGCGAATTGGCAAACGTAGCCAAATCTGCGGATACCCGTCAATAAACGGCCAATCCCGACTCAAAGGGTAGCGGCGATCTGGTTGCCGTCGGCGGGGAAATGCCGCTAACTATCTGGACATCTGAGACCTTTTGCTAGACGAGGAGATATGGAGCGCAAAATATACGCCTTTGGCATGGACGGCTTTATCGTCCCGATGATGAAGCGATTCGCTGCAGAAGGGGCCTTGCCCCGCTTCGAGCGCTTGCTGCGGGAGGGGACGGTCAACCAGACTCTGCCCTCTTTCCCAGTGTGGACCCCGACTAACTGGGCCACGCTTTCGACGGGGGCGCACACGGGCACGCACGGGGTGACGCGCTGGCGGGTGGAAGTCGCGCCGGGCCAGCGGATCGACAGTTTCGACGGGCGGGCCAACAATGCCGAGCGCATCTGGAACGCCTTGGAACGGGCGGGGATGCAGAGTGTGGCCGTACACTATCCGGCGGCCCATCCCTCTGGGGTGGAGACGGGCTTTGTGGTCGATGGTTTTGGCCATCCCGGACACCGCAGCACGGATTTTGAAGTGGCTATCTGTCAGGCTTATACCACGGACGCCGCGCTAGAAGGTGACATCGAGATGGACCACGATGGGACGGCGGTGCGGCAGGAACAGCGCAGCGTCGAGTCGATTCCGTCGCTAACACCGGCGCAGGAGTGGCAGAATTTGCCCGTAAGTCATGCTCCGCCGCTGGAGAGCCGCATTGAGGTGGTGGCTCGGTTGGGCGGGGATGTCACCGCGTTCTACTTGCTGGCGGTGGATGGTGCGGGGAGAGGTTACGACCGGGTGTTGGTGTGCCGGGATCGAGACGGGGCCAGTTGCGTGGCCGCTGCTGGGGTGGGGGAATGGAGCGAGTGGGCGGTGGAGGACTTTGCTATCGACGGGAATAGACGCTCGGCGTCAGTGCGTTTCAAGCTGATGGAATTAGCAGCGGACGGCAGCCGTCTCAAGCTGTACCGCACTCAGGTGACTTATACCGATGGCTTCACGCTGCCCGACGAGTTGGCTGGGGAACTGGTGGAGCGCTTTGGGCCGTATCAGGAACACGCCTCCATGTTGCCCTATACCTCGGGAATGGCCGATTTTGACACGGCCTTGGAAGAATGCGAGTACCAAGGGATGTGGTTTGCCGAGGTCGCACGCTACATGCTGCGCGAGCGGGGCTGTTCCTTTTTTATTTGTCACTGGCATCTGTACGACTATCTCAACCACATCCACCTTGGGGACGTGGATCCGGTGTGTCCGGGGTACGAAGCTGAGCGCGCCGAACAGTACGTGGACTACTTTCGGCGGGCCTATCAGGTGGGGGATCGCATTTTGGGTCGGCTGTGGGAGGACGCGGATGAGCATACGTACGTGGGTGTGGTGTCCGACCACGGGTGTTCGCCCGATGTGCGGGTGGCCAATATCCGGCAGTTTTTGCACGAGCAGGGCTTCCTAGCGCTCAAGAGCGGCGGGGAAGAGACGCTGGTGCGCGATCAGGTGCGCGAGGAGGACATCGACTGGGAGCGCACCCGGGCCTATATGAAGGACGACAAGGGATTTGACATTTTCATCAACGCCGAGCCGGGGCCGGAATTCGACCGGATTGAGGCCGAGTTGCTGTTGGCCTTGCGCACGTGGGTTGACGAGGAGGTGGGGCGCAATCCTGTGGCCATAGCCCTGCCTCGGCTGGACGCGTACATCCTCGGGCAGTGGGGCGACCAGTGCGGCGACGTGGTCTTTGCGTGGGACCACGGGTACGTGAGCGGGTACTACGGCCAGTGGCGCGGCATTGCCGGCGGGGGCTGCGTTGGAGCGCCCAATGTGTTCGGGGCGCACCACGGGGGATTTCTGCCGACCCAAAGTGAGGCCTCGTCTAGCTTTGGGTCGTGGTTGCTGGCCGGGCCGGGCGTAAAGCAGGGCTACGAGCGGCCGGTGGACAAGTTGGGGTACATCCACGCCGCCGACGTCGTGCCCACCTTTTGCCAGATGCTGGGAGCCGAGCCGCCGCGCCAGGCCCAAGGGACCGTGGCGCGGGACTTATTCGAGGGGCACGATATGGTCAGGGAGCGGGATTCAGTCTGAGATCAACCCTCCTCGTAAATAGCCTCCCCTCGGTGCAGCCGCTGGGCGATCTGGAGCGTTTGGAGCAGCTCGCGCTGGGTTGGTGCCTTGGCCGCCAGAAAACGGGCCGCAGCCACCATCAGAATCCGTTGCTCGCCGATGTCGGTGCGCTCACCATACTGGC
>JAJEEZ010000353.1:0-3452 GCA_022820705.1 Candidatus Latescibacterota bacterium
AGAAAAGCCCTCACATCCTGCCTCTGCTCTACCAGTTGGGCGTCCGCGCTATGACCCTTACCCACAGCACTCGCTCTTGGGCGGGAGACGGCTGTGAGGTCGAGGGGGGTGGCGGCTTGACCGGCTTTGGCCGCCAGCTACTGGCGCAGATGAACGAGTTGGGCGTGGTCGTCGATGTATCCCATCTCAACGAGCCGGGCTTTTGGGACGTGGTGAAAATGGCCCAAGCTCCCTTTATGGCCACCCATAGTTGCTGCCGCGCCCTCTGCGATCACCCGCGCAACCTCCGCGACGAGCAACTGAGTGCCCTCGCCGAAAAGGGCGGGGTCGTGGCCATCACGTTTGTCCCGGACTTTATCGACGCGCACAATCCCACCTTCGACGGCCTGCTCGATCACATTGAACACGCGGTCGCCGTTGCTGGTATCGACCACGTCGGCTTGGGGTCGGATTTTGACGGCGGCGGTTTGCTCTTGGCAGACGCGACCTGCCTCCCGGATGTTGCGGTGGGCTTGGCCAAGCGCGGCTATGCTGAGGCCGATATTCGCAAAATCCTCGGCGCGAACCAACTGCGGTTCCTGCAACAGGTCATCGGCTGAGGCCGTAGAGCGCTCCGAACTTCTCCCACAAGTAGTCGATGAAGTAATTGGCACTCAGCTTCGCGCCCGTGACCTCTTCGACCAATTCGCTGGCCGTTGCCCGCGAGCCGCGGGCGTGGATTTTTTCGTTAAGCCAAGTTTTGAGCGGCCCGAGTTCTCCCTGGGCGATCTGTGCTTCGAGGTCGGGCAAGTCCTGGTGGGCTTGGTGAAAAAACTGGGCTGCGTACAGGTTGCCCAGTGTGTAGGTTGGGAAATAGCCCAGTAGGCCACAGGACCAGTGCGTGTCTTGTAGCACGCCGAGGGCGTCGTTGGGAGGACGGATGCCCAAGTATTGTTCCATCCGCTCGTTCCACACCTCGGGCAACTCAGCCACGGCAACTTGTCCTTCAATTAGGTCGCACTCCAGTTCAAAGCGCAGCAGGATGTGGAGGTTGTATGTCACCTCGTCGGCCTCGACCCGGATCAGCGATGGCTCGACTTGATTGACTGCCGCGTAAAAGGCGTCTAGATCGACCGTGCTGAGCTGCTGGGGAAAAAGCGCTCGCAGCTTGGGTAGGTAGTGCGTCCAGAAGGCTTTGCTGCGGCCGACCATGTTCTCCCACAGCCGCGATTGCGACTCGTGGATCCCCAGCGAAACGCTCGCGCCGGCCGGAGTGCCGATCGCATCGGCGGGCAGGCCCTGTTCGTATAGCCCGTGCCCGGCCTCGTGGATGGTGCCAAAGAGCGAGCCGGGCAGCCAATCGGCGCTGTAGCGCGTCGTCAGCCGCACGTCGTCGCGGGAGGTGCCCGCGCAAAACGGATGCACCGCCAAGTCGAGCCGTCCGGCCTCCAGGTCGAAGCCCATATCCGCTAACACCTGTTGTCCCAAAAGCTCCTGTTGCTCGATGGGGTATTCTTGGTCGAGTACGCCCCGCGCCGGGTATAGCCCGGTAGCGGTGATTTGTTCAACTAGTGGGACGAGTTGCTCTTTGAGTTGGGCAAAAACTGGGGCGATTTCTTCGGCCCGCGCATAAGGCTCGTACTCGTCGAGCAGCGCGTTGTACATCGCGCCTTCGTATCCGACCCGGTCGGCCACTTCCTTTTTGAGCGCGACTATTTTCTCTAGCCAAGGCTGGAAAAGGGAGAAGTCCGATTTTTTGCGCGCCTCGATCCAAGCCTCGTGTCCCAAGGATTCGGTCTGGCTCAGCTCGACGACTAGCTCCTTGGGGAGCTTGAGCGACCGGCTCTGCTGGCGGTCGATTTCGCGGACGTTGACGGCCGCGTCACCTGTTAGCTCGGCGTCCTTGAGGTCGGCTACGAGCGCGACCAACTCCGAGGCGGTGAGCCGTTCGTGGTACAGACCGGCTAGGGTCCCCATCGCTCTGGCCCGCATGGCTGCGCCGCGCGGCGGCATATAGGTCTCTTGGTCCCAACTCATCAGCCCCTGCGCGTGGTGTATGTCAGCCAGTTCGTGGAGGCGTTCTACAAAGGTTTCATACGTCCTGCTCATGGCGTTGCCTTTCTTTGCGTTGGATTAATTGACGTTACGCATCGTACGAATTGTCGGAGCCTGTGTGTAACATTCCTAACTGCTGTTACGCAGCTATCGTTATCTGCGGTTTCCTACCCCCGCCCGGTGTCATTCCCGCGCAAGCGGGCTTCACCGCGCCTTTAGGCGTGACATCCAGTCTGGTACGCGATGCGGATTGGGCGCACCACCCTGTAGGGGGCGGTTTCAAACCGCCCCCTACGTGCGCCTTAGGTTAAATTAACGGTTGCTCCTAGGCGAATTTTTGCGTGTCTTCTGTCCATCAATTTGTGACCCCATCATCCTTGGAGGACCCCATGAAGATCACCCACGCCGAAGCCATTGCCCTCAACATTCCCTTCTACGCCGATCACGTTACTCGCGCCATGCAGCGCGCCTCGACCCACGACGAGCGCGTATGGGTGGTGCGCTTGGAGACGGATAACGGCCTGGTGGGCTGGGCCGACAACCACGGGCAGCCATCGGTCGATGGCCTCGTCGGGCAAAACCCGGCCAGCCTGATAAACCGCGACGATATTGGCTTTGGGGCGCAAGTCGCCTGCCTCGACCTAGTGGGCCAAGACAACGGCGTGCCCGTACACGAGCTGCTCGGCGTCAAGCTCCGCGACCGCTGTCCCATCTCTTGGTGGGACATAGATATGCCGCCCCAAGACTGGGTTGCCGAGGCCGAGGAATCGCTAAGGCGCGGATACACCACCTTTAAGATGAAGGCCCGCCCGTGGCGCGACATTATCGCCCAAACCGATGCGGTCGCCAAGGTCGTCCCAGCCGACTACAAATTCGACGTCGACTTCAACGGCTTTTTGCTCAATCAAGCCAAGGCCGAAATCATCTTGCAAAAGCTCGACGAAAATCCCAATGTCGGCATGTACGAAAGCCCGTTTTACCTGCATACGGACGTGGATGGCGCGCGGATTTTGCGCGAGCGCGTGCGCAAACCCATTGTCGAGCACTACCAAGACCAATATCTGCGCAACAACTGCTGCGACGGCTTCGTCATCGGCGGCGGCGCGACCGATACCCGGCGGGCAGCAACCCTCGCGGCCGCCCAGAACAAGCCCTTTTGGCTCCAGCTCGTCGGCGCTGGCATGACCACTACGTATGCGGCCCACCTCGGCTCGGTGCTCTCGCACGCCCAACTGCCCTATATCACCTGCCACGAGCTGTGGGAGGACGACCTGTTGCAAGAGCCTATTGAGGTCCGCGACGGCTATATGCCGGTTCCAGTCGCGCCCGGCTTTTGCGTCTCGGTGGATGAAGTGGCGATTTCAAAGTACCGGGTGGATCACGCAGAGCCTACGCCCACGCAACACTACATGGCTCAG
>JAJEEZ010000442.1:0-10071 GCA_022820705.1 Candidatus Latescibacterota bacterium
TCCAATTTTCGTATGCCTAATTTTGTCTGCATCGGAAACCTCCCATACCCCATCATTTCTCAATAGCAAAAATGGAACCTCGGGTCTATTGCTTGATTTCCAAGGGCCAAACTCTTGCAGTAATTTTCCAAGCTTCTCCTCTACATCGGAGTATGCAATAAGCCTGCTTTCTGCTCGTAGCAATTTTCCAATTGCATACAGAACCAGCAAGGGTTTGTGCGGTGCTCTTTTCCCACCCTTCTGCCATAAATTCAAGGTTTTAAATTTCTGTAGAATTAATTCTCGGTCCATCGGTGCTCTCTATAGTCGGCACCCACGCCAGCCAACCCCCCTAAGAATCCACCCCCACCCCCGGCGGCATAAAAAACTCGTACTGCTCCGGCGTGCCGTAGCCTTCCATTTCCGTCAGCCGCACCCCCGTGCTGTTGAGCGCCGCCTCGACGATCCGCTTGTTAAAGGCGCTGACGTTTTCATCGGCCAGATACTTGGCCACCGGCATCCACAGACACTCGGCGATCTCGTCCTCCTGGATGCTAATCTCGGTGCTCAGCGGGCGCAGGCGGCAGACGAAGTAAATATCCGACTTGCCGAAGCGGTAGCCGTGCCAGTGGCGGAAGCAGACCAGCGCGTCGAACTCAGTCTCGACGCCGGTCTCTTCGACGACCTCACGCACCACGGCCTCGGCCAAGTGCTCACCCGCGTGCAGCGCACCGCCGGGCAACTTGTAGCGCGGCGGACCGGGCGCGCGCCGATGGTACTTTTCGCTGACCACCAACAACTCCCGTGCCTCGTTGAGCACCACCCCACCCGCGCCGATGTAGTGCGAAGCGTGCGCCGGCACATAAGCATCTTCTTCCAGTTGCAAGGTCATCATTAGATAGCCGTCGCCGCTGTGGTGGAATGTAAACCCGGCTTCTGCTGCCACGGGGACCAACGCCGCCTTGGCAATCGGGACCTCCAGCCAGACGACCCGGTAGCCTTCGTCCTTCCAAGCCGCCAGCGAAACGCGCAGCCGCTCGGCAAACGCCGCCGGGTCTGGCTCAAGAGCCTCCGGTTTGGGAATGATGCCGCCGAATGGATTAGTCGTTGCCGCAATAGGTTCCATATCCCGCCTCCCGTAATGGCCGCTAGTGATAGCAAACCCCACTTGGCGTGTCAACCCGTCTAACTTGGCCCACTGCCAAGCCGTACCCTATACTATCGCCCGACGCAAAAAATGAGGATAACCCATGCAACGCACACTGCACAGAAAGCTCATCGGCCCCAAGGCCCATCGCCAACTCCTCGCCTTCCTCGGCGAACACCTGCCCCACTTCACGCCCCCCACATCGGCTGCGGCTTGGCGCAAGCAAGTCCCAACCCTGCGCGCCCAAGTCCTCGACCTATTCTTCCGCGGCCATCCCGCCGGTCTCCTCGCGGAACAGCCGCAAGTCCAATGGGGCGACCGCATCGAGACGGGTGCTGGCTACACCATCCGCAAGCTGCGCTACGAGGGCTATCCTTCGGCTGAGCTCAGGACTTCGGCGAGCTCAGTCGAGTCGTCGAAGCCCGGCCTCTGGGTCCCGGCCCTACTCTACGAGCCTGACCAACTCGGGGAAAAGGCCGCCGCTGTCCTCAACCCCAACGGCCACCACGCCGGCGGCAAGGCCATGGACTACAAACAGGCCCGCTGCATCAACCTCGCCAAGCGCGGGATGCTAGCGCTCAACACCGAATTTCTGGGGATGGGCGAACTGCGCGCCGATCTCGACCACAACCGCATCGCCCACCTCGACCTGTGCGGCATCGCCGGCATCGGCGTGTTCTACCTCTTAATGAAGCGCGGCCTCGACGTACTGCTTGCTCACCCCAAAGCCGACCCCGAACGCATCGGAATGACCGGCCTGTCGGGCGGCGGCTGGCAAACGGCTCTGCTAGCAGCCCTCGACGAGCGCGTCAGAGTCATAGTCCCGGTCGCTGGTCACTCGGCCGTCTGGCAGCGCCGGGGCTGCATCGAGGACATTGGCGACCAAGAGCAATGCCCAGCCGACCTCTGCACAATCGCCGACTACGACGCACTCTCCGCGCTCTTTGCGCCGCGTCCGACCTTGCTCATCTACAACCGCCACGACGACTGCTGCTTCCAGACGCGGCGGGCGCGCAAATCCATCTACGAACCCATCCGACCGGTCTTCGCGCTCCTCGGCGCACGCGACAACATCGCCCTCCACGACAACACCGACCCCGGCACCCACAACTACGAGCGCGACAACCGCCGCCAACTCTACAAATTTCTCAACCAGCATTGGGGACTGGAAACGCCAGACGACGATCTGCCCTATCGCGACGAGTTGCAAACAGAAGAAGCCCTCGCCGTCGGCCTGCCCCCCGATAACGCCACCCTGATTTCCATCGCGCAGGCAGCGCTTGGCAAGATCAGAAGTCGCAAAAGAAAAGCGCACCCGCCGGTCTCAGCACGCCGTGTACTCGCCTCATTACTCAAACTGCCACAGTGGAAGAATCGATCCCTGCAAGAAGTAGGCACCGCGCAAAAGCGCAAAGACGGCACCATCCAACACTACCTACTACACCTCGACGATACCTGGACTCTGCCGCTGACCGAATACACGCCGCCGCGCCCCCGAGGCATCGAACTGCTCATCGCCGACAGCGGCCGCAGCGCGCTCGCCGCTCCGCTTGCCACCGCTCTCGCGCAAGGCCGCCGAGTGCTCGTCGCCGACATCCTCGCTACCGGCGAACTCCGCACCGACCCGCGCCACCAAATGCTGATCGCCACCGCTGGCCAGCGCCCGCTCGGCATCCAAGTCGGCCAACTGCTCGCGCTGCTGGCGACAGCAAGCCAAAAGAGCCGGACGCTACACCTGACGGCTCACGGCCGCGTCTGCCCAATCGTCGCGCTAATCACCGCCGCGCTCAAACCCCAAGCCCTCGCCTCGCTAACTACCAACGCCCTCATCGACTCCCTCGGTCGTCTCATCGACTGGCCGCTGTCCTACGACGGCACCCCATCTCTCTACTGCTTTGGCCTACTAGCCGAATTCGACATCCCCGACCTGATCGCACTCTCAGCACCCGTGCCGCTCGCCGATCCCCATCGCGGACCGTTGCGCCTCTGAAGTACAACCCCTATCCATACTTTTCCCGGAGCCACCGCGCCGCCGCCACCTCGTTTTTGAGCTTGCTGTAAACCTCGTCGATATCGACTTTCGCCGCCGATCCAGGAGCGAATCCGCAGTCCGGGTTGAGCACCACCCGCTCGGGTGCCAAGTACTCCAACGCCTGTTCCACCCGCCCGACGATCGTCTCCGGCTCGTCAACCTCGCCCGGATGCACCCCCACACAGCCCAAGCCGATCTCGAAATCTTCGCGCAGCGCCTTAAACACCTCCGCATCCCCTGCGCCCGGACTGGTAAATTCCATAGTCAGATGGTGTACCTTCAGGCGATTGAGATAGGGGATGATCGGGCCATAGTCGCCGGTGTGACATGCCTCGCCCCGGACCCGGGCACCCGCACGGCGGCACAAATGCACGGCCAAGCGCGCTCCTTTGGTTCCCTCCACCACCGCATTGGTCATTGCCACCGCAAAGTCGGCCTCGGCCTCGGGGTCGTCATATCCGGCTCGCACCTCGTCATCGACGAGCAGGCATAGATGCGGATCGTCAATCTGCACCATATCGGCACCAGCCTCGCACAATAGCGCCAACTCGCGGCGCAGAATCGGCACACAAGCCTCGACGAATTCATTGCGGGTCGGATAGGCTCCGCGCGATTGTTCCGCATCCCACATCCGCTCGCCCAATAGCGCTGGCGCTGGCAAGGTGGCCTTAATTTTGCTCGAGCTAACCTGCTTGAGAAATTCTATTTCCCGCGCGATAAACCCTTCGTCTTTTGGCGCTAACTCGCCCGTGACAATGGTCCACGGCCTGCCGTCCGCATTCCGGCCCACCTCAAAGCCATGCGCCAATTCGGCGATCACGCCGATATACGAGGCGCGCCGCCATTCGCCATCGGTGATCACGTCCAACCCCGCCTCCTCCTGCAACGCCACCGCATAGGCCACGGCCGCATCCATCACCTGCCCCAGCCGTTTGGCGTCCATTGGCCGCTCCCCCATCACCGCCTCGCGCACGAAATCCGGTCGCGGCAGCGAGCCGACGACCGCCGCCGGAAAAAGTGTCCCGTAGTATTGACGTGTTGACATATAGCAACCCTAATCGTCTTGTGAATTATATCTGCGTCCATCTGCGGATTGTCTTGTAAATGATGAGATTGCTAGCCGCCGTATTCGTCTGCCCAGCGCGCATTGGCCAGCGCGACGTCCTCTTCCGTGTCAATTTCCATGTACTCGCCATCGGTAGTCACCATGTGCAAGGCCAATCCCGCGTCCAGCATTTCTTGGTAGAGATGAATCAGATACGCCTTTTCAAATGGCGTGCCGTCCTTCCAGTTCTGCCCAGCGTACTCCGCCTTCACCCGCTGATAATGCGCCCGCAAAAACCGCGCCCCCGCCACACTGAACCGCGCCACGCCGATATACTCGCCGCTGGCCGCGGACCCAGGCATAGCGCGGTTGATCGCCACGACCCGATCGCCCTCAGCCACGATCTTTTCAGCATCGTCTTCGGGGTGCTGGCTGCGATCTACATAGCGCGTACGCCAATCCGTATCAACGCAGAGCGCGATATCGCCCTCGTGCTCCAGCGCGCGACGCACGACCGCAGGACGGTAGAGAATATCCGAATAGGAACAGACAAAACCATCGGCCATATACTCCTCGGCGCAAAAGAGCGAGGCCAAGATATTGTTGTGCTGCCAGTTGGCGTTATGACAATAAATCAGCTGCGGGTAGTCGGCCTGAATCTGCTCAATGCGATAGCCGCCGACAAAGATCGGCGTTTCCAACCCGGCCGCGGCCAGCGTTTCGAGTATCCAGTCGAGGATCCGCCGCCCGCCGACGCGTATATAGCATTTGGGCTGCCCGTCGGTCAGGGCGTTGAGCCGGCTGCCGCGACCGGCACCGATGATGATGGGGCGCACTAGCTCTCCTTTCGTTTTCCGGTACGCACAAAACGGCCTGCTGATTTCCAGCAGGCCGCTACGCATTCTTACTTACAACACTAGGCGAATAACGCCGCGACCGCGACCTCCCATCCCGGCACCACCTCCCCACCCTCCAACACATCGCCTTCTCGCAATACATCCACAGTGTCCGCAGTCCGATGCACCGCCACCGTCCGCTGCTGCGGCTCGACGACAATCACCATCTGCGTCCCTGCCGCCAACCAATCGGCCACCTTTTCCGCGACTTCCCCGTAGCGATCCCCCGGCGAAACCACCTCCACCACCAAATCGGGCGCTCCCGGCCAATAGCCCGCCACCGCGCCGACCGCATCCAGCCGCGCTTGGCACACGAAAGCCGCATCCGGTGCCCGCACCGTATCCGGGTCCGACGCCAGCCGGAACCCCGTTTCCGCCGCATAGACCGCTCCCAAACCATGAGCTTCCACGTGTTGAGCCAAGCGCCAAGCAACGCTCATCGCAATTTTTCCGTGTTCATTCCCCGCAGGCGTCATCTTGTGCACCTCCCCGCGCACTAGTTCGTAGCGAAACCCGTCGTCCGGCAGTCGTTCCAAGTCCGCCGCTGTGGCAATATGTTCGACAATTGTCATGGGCTATCGTCTTCGCCCCCTTCGGCTTCAGATGCAAAATACTATACGGAATATACCCGCCGCCTTTTACCGCCACAACCTCAAGTGGAGAGTGTCGCCCTAGCACCTTATATTGAGATATTGCACACAGAAAGGATTAATATGTCCGAAAAACTGCCCCTCGCCATCGTCGGTTGCGGCGGCATGGGTCACCGCCACCTCTACGGCCTCGCCGAGTTGCAAAGCGCCGGTCTGTCGCCCTTTGAACTCGTGGGTGCCTGCGACCCCAACCTCGACAACGCCAACTCGCTCGCCGACCAAGCCGAAGAGCGACTGGGCACGCGGCCCCAACCCGTTAAAGACCTCGCCGAACTAGCTTCCGTCGCCCCGGTCCAAGCCGTCGATATCACCACCCTACCAGCCCATCACCACACCGTGGCCATCGAGGCCATGGAACGCGGCTGGCACGCGATGTGCGAAAAACCCATGGGGCTTACCGCCCGCGCCTGCAAGCAAATGATCGCCAAGGCCCAAGAAACCGGCTGCGTCCTCTCGGTAGCCGAAAACTACCGCCGCGACCCAGTAAACCGCCTCGCCAAGGCCCTCATCAACGCTGGGATCATTGGGCGTCCGCGCCTGATGCAGCAAATTGCCATAGGCGGCGGCGACGGCATGCTCATTTCAGTGTGGCGGCACCAGAAAAACGCCAGCGGCGTCCTCCTCGACGTGGGCGTTCACTTTGCCGACATCATGGAGTACTTCCTCGGCGAGGCCGACACGGCCTACGCACAGACGCGCCTGCACGAGCCGATCCGCAAAAACCCCGTAGCCGGCCGCGCAGACGCCAGCAGCGGCTCGCCAGGAGGCGTCTATGAACGCTGGCAAAAAGACATGCCAGCCGAGTTTGAGGCCACTGCGGACGACGCTGCCTACGCCACCATCCTCTTCAAAAGCGGCGCGGTCGCCCAGTACATCGAAGACCACGCGGCCCACGGCCAAAACCAGCGGCAGCGCTCCATCCACGGCAGCCTCGGCTCGCTGGACCTGCCCGGCGACCGCTCGGGCGACCGCCTCACACTCCACCTCGACGGCGCAGACCCCATAGACGACCAAGCCCTGCTCGACCTCGTGCCCGATCACCGCCTCGACGAGGTCACGACCGCGCTCTTTGGCGGCGACCGGCTCTTCGAGTACCACTGTCCCTTTCCCGAGACCGACCGCAAACTAATCGCCGTCGAATACCACGAACTCGGCACCTGCATCCAGCAGGGGCAACAGCCCGAAGTCGATGCCCAGCAAGGCGCTCGCTCCGTGGCCCTGTCCTACAGCCTGATGGAGTCGCAAGTCGCCGGTCGCGCGCTTTCGGTCGATGCGGTCTGCGACGACCAGATCAACGCCTACCAAGCCGAGATCAACGAACATCTGGGGCTCTAAACGATGGCCGCTATCCTCTGCCCTCGCTGCCACAAAATCGTCAGTTCCGAAGCCGAAACCTGCCCCCATTGCGGCCAGCGCAAACCCGGTCTGTGGGGCGCGACGGCCACCATCCGCAAGCTCGGCCTACAGCTAAATTTTCCGCACTTAATCACCGTGTTCTGCGGCGCGCTCTACCTGCTCGCGTTGGCCTTAGATCCATCGGCGATCTTTCAAACGCAGGGCCTGATGCAGATTCTCTCGCCGAGCCTCGAAGCCAGCATCAAGCTCGGCGTTACCGGTACCCGACCGGTCACCTATGGCTGGTGGTGGACCCTCATTACCGCCATTTACCTGCACGGCGGTCTGCTGCACATCTTCTTCAACATGATGTGGGTGCGCCAGCTTGGGCCGGTTGTAGAAGAACTCTTCGGTCCCTTCCGCCTCTTTGCGATCTTCACGATCGCCGGCATCACCGGCTTTATCGCCTCAACCCTAGCGGGTCACGCTTTCACGCTGGGTGCCTCCGGCTCGATCTTCGGCCTCTTGGCCGCAGCTATCGCCTACGGTCGGCGCGCCGGTTCTCAGCTCTTTACCCGGCAATTTCTCCAGTGGGCGGTCTTGCTTTTCATCATGGGCTTTATCATGCCCGGCGTCGATAACTGGGCGCACGGCGGCGGCTTCGTCGGCGGCTATGCGGCAGCGTATGTCTTCAGCCGCAGTTCGGAGCGCGAGGGCTTGGGGGCTTATCTGATCGGTGGTTTGTGCCTACTGGCCACGGTCGGCGCGTTCGCCTTGCAGTTCATCGCCGTGTTCCTCTAGCCCGCTTCATGCCCGACGAACTCATCGCGCTCTTCGATGGCCAGGGACAACCCATCGATGCCAAAGAACGCACTGCCGCCTATCGCGACGGCGACCGCGTCGGCTTGGTCTTCGTCTGGGCGGCTTGGCGCACGTCCTCCGGCGTCGCCCGCACCCTATTGCAGACCCGCTCGCGCCCCGGTGACCCCTATCTCGGCAGCCTCGACGCGCCAGCCGGCGGCCACATCCAGGCCGGAGAAACGCCCACAGCAGCGGCGCACCGCGAATTCGCCGAAGAGGTTGGCATTGCACTGACACCCGCCGAATTGATCTTCCTCGGCCAGCAACCCCTCCAATACACCGGACACTCTGCCATGCAGTTTTTCTACCTCTGCACGCGGCCTATCTCGCTGGGGGAAACCGTATTCAACGAAGAAGTGGGAGCTTTCGTCGAAGTCGGGCTCGACGATTTCGCCGCCTTGGTCTGCGAACTAGCAGCGTCAATCCAAGGCCAAGCCCGCTACAAGGAAGCACCAAACGAAACAAGGCCACGGGAAATTACGCCCGCAGCCTTCGCCGCCTACTCAGAGCCGATCATGGACGCCATCCGCCGCTCAGCTAGAGCGATTCGCGCCTATTTGGAGACCGGGCAGATCGACGCGACGATTTGGCCGCCTGCGACCGTCGGACATAACACGGCAAGAGCGCCACAAAATTCCTAATTCCTAATTCTTAATTGATATAGCGCTTCAGATGCGCCAGCGCCCGGCCGCTATCCATCGCCTCCCGCGCCTCGGCCAACCCCTCTTCAGCACTCGTACTTAGTCCCAGATAGTAGTCGGTCAAACCGACATTGAGTACTATGCGGTCGTAAACAGGCCCCCGTTCGCCCTTGAGTGCCGCCAGCCCCATGTCGGCAAAAGCCCGCGCACTCACCTCCGCAGGACGCGGACTTTGCTCGTAGCAAAAGCCGTATTCTTGTGGATCTACGTCGCAGGCGACCGTCGTCAGTGCATCACCGACGCGGCGGAATCCCTGCACGTAGTTAATGGCCTTGCGCCGCGCGTCCGAGGGCTTCCCCAATCGCAATCCGTAATGGCTGCTCCCCTCCTCGCCCTTGATCACCAGCCCCGCGTCCAACCCACGCGCCTGCATCAACCCCAACAGCTTGTCCTCGTAGCCGGTGTGGTAAAAGCCCGCGACCATGCCGTTCCAAGCCGCGCCAGTAAACAACTGCTGCGCTTTCTCCGTAGTAGCCCAAGGCGGACGTTTGGCAATGTGAGTGCGCAAATGGCGCAACGCGTACGCGCGGGGAGCGTATTCGCGCTGACTCACGTATGCGAACCCAACGGCCGGGTCTTCAATGCAACAGGCCGCCTCCACCAGCGACAGATCAATTCGCGCACCCAAGGCCGCTAGCACCCCTTCCTCGGTAACTCCGCGCTTGGGCGGCATTTCAGCGACGCCGTGTAGCACGGTCGCCCGGCCCAAGGCCGCACGCACAGCAGCGACGAACAGCGTTGGGCGAAAATAGCGCGCTGCGCCGTCAAAGGGCTGGCCAAAATGCGTCAGCGCCTCCACTTGCAGCGCAGATACCTGCTCTGCGGGAAGCACGGCGTCGAGATGAGCGCGAACTTCTTCCTCATTTTCGATATTCATCCGCTGGCCGATCAAAAACGCAGCCATCAGTGAAGGACGCACTTCGCCCGCTAACATAGCCTCAAGCGCACCGCGCACTTCCTCGTAGCATAGGTGTCCGCCCTGCAAAATTAGGCGCAGCGCCTCAACCACCCGCACTTCGCCCGCGTCGCAACCAGCGAAATCAGGTGCCATCCCCAGCAGGAAGCGCAAATCCTCGGGCATCTTGCGGAGCGCATCCCCATAGCGGTCAAACTCCTCGATCTCGGCCGCGCTCCAACCAGTCTGCACACCAAAGGTGCGGCGGATGGACATCGCCGCGAAAAACGCGCCCATCTGGGCTCGGGAAACCTGCTCTGCGCGAGGTAAGTCTCCTTTGAGCGAGGCAAAAATCAGCTCCAGAATCCGCTTAGGATCTGGGTCGCCTTCTTTTTTGCCCAGCGGGCGGCTCTGGTGCGGCCCGGTACAGACGCGCGCTTGCGCCTCCAGCACTTCCTCGTTGGGACCGGGATAGGGATCGGATTCAGACAAGATTTTGCTTCCTTGATGAGCTAATGTTACACATAGAC
>JAJEEZ010000275.1:0-7502 GCA_022820705.1 Candidatus Latescibacterota bacterium
CGGGCCAGCTCGCCCAAGAGCAGTGGGTCGGCGCGCAAATCCCCAAGCTCAATGCTGTACTCTTCGACGACAAAGCGACCCGTAGCCGTACCTACAGCGGCTTGGTCCACTGCGGCCCAGACCTCGTATTCATACGTGCCGGGGGCCAGTCCACTAGCGACGCCTCGGTAGTGCCCGGCTCCCTGTGATTGCAGGTCGAATGCTGCTCGCCCGGCTAGCGCGACCCGTACCGTCGCCCCCGGCTGCGGCTTCAGCAGTTCGTCGAAAACCTGCACCGCGAAAACCACTTCCTCTCCCGCCCGGAACACGGGTCGCTCCGTTGAGGCACGGACCCGCCCGCCTGGAGTGTCGAGCGCGAGCCACTTGGTGGCGTCGCGCCAGAACGTGCGAATGGTCTGCGGCTGGCCATCAACGCCGCTGCTCATCAGGTCGAGCCGCCAAAAAGACGCGGATAGAGCCGCTATGACCTTACCCGCGCCATACGCGCCCACAACTACGACAGGCTCGCCGCCTGCGCTCTCGACCAGCACGGTGGTACCCGGCCGCTGCTGCGCCGTGCGAAAGTAGCCTGGCAGCGGTGGCAACCGAAGCCACGGGTCGTCCACCCCCGCGGGCTGGCGCACGACCGGATGGTGCCGCCCGCCCGCGCTGAGTCGCAACAAGACCTCGCCCGACACAAAGGGCACAGGACCAGCTACCTGAAGCGGCATGAGCGCAGCCAGCGGTGAGTCGGCCCGCCAAGCCCGCGCCATCTTGGCCCCCCCAACGACGAGCAAACCGGCACCGGCGTACACATGCTGGACCAATGCAGTGGCAGGCGGGCCGTTGAGCAGCCACTCGCCCGGATTCACCAGAACCACATCCCGACCCTGCAAAACAGCCGGACTCCACGCGCCACCGTAGAACGCGTCCGGCTCTCGCTGAATCATGGCCTCTACTACCCAACTCGAATCTGCGCTTAAACTGCGACGCAAAAAGGCCAAATCCTCGCTGGGGCCTCCGGCTAGCAACAGCACCCGCGTGCGCCCGGCGAGAATGTGGGTAAACGCAAGGGCCTCGTTGTCTGCGGTCGCAAATTCCCCGGCCACGGACGCAATGGCCACGCGAAAAATGCGCGGGCCAGCCTGCTGGGGCGTCACTGCAAAGGAAACGCGCTGCACCTGTCCATCGCCGGCCAACAGCAGCGATTGTCTCTGGAGCAATCGCTCTCCCTCGTAGAGCTGGACTTCCACGCGCTGTCCTTCGTATCCCCAACTCCGCACCTCGGCGTCAATTGACTGGCTCTGACCGATGTATCCGGTTTCGGCCGTGCGCACTTCTACAAGCTGGACATCGACGGGTACCTCTGCGCCCCCCACGCCAAGCGCGTACACGGGCACGCCCAATTCCGCTCCCAGTTGCACGGGGTCGCGGCCCAAGTTGTGGCCTCCGTCGGAGAATAGGACCACGCCTTGCACGCGCTCCCGCTCGGCTACCGCCTCCAAGCTCGCGGCAAGAGCGCGGCCTATATTGGTCGCCTGACCGCGAGTAATTGCGGTCGCGACCGTATCGAGCGCGAGCGGATACGCCGACTCGGCAAATCCCCAAGCGCGGACTTCGGCCTGCTGCAAGCGCGCTGACCAACCCTCGCCGCCCAGCACGGCCACCGCCTGTTGTAGTCGCGTGACAGGCCCGTCGGCTACCCTCATGCTCGGGCTGGTATCGACCAACACCAACACTAGCGGTCGGGTGACCTGCTGGTGCCACCACGTCAAAACCGGCTCGCACAATACCATAGTTAGCAAGGCCACAGCCGCGGCGCGCAACGCCACGAGCACCATGCGGCGCTTGGGATCAACCTGCGGATACGTCCGCTGATATACCCAATAAACGAATGCGAGTAGGAAGGGCAGCAGGACGAGAAATACGCGTGGTCCCGCTAGCTGGAGGTGGCTATCCGACCACTCAGACACGCCAGCCCAAGCGGGGAGCGGCGTCCACATTGAGACTGTCGCAGACGCCGCGACTGAGGTAGAAGGCCCCAACAGCCCCTACCATAGCGGCGTTATCTGTACACAAATTGTACGCCGGACAATGGAAGGCTAGGCCGCGGCACTCGACCGCGACGCGCAGCCGCTGGCGCAGCCGCTGGTTGGCGGCAACGCCGCCCGCAAGGCATACAGTCGCCACTGCTACTCGCTCCAAGGCCAGCAGGGTCTTAGCCACCAAGGCATCTACTACGGCTTCTTGGAAGCTAGCAGCAATATGGGCGAGCTGGGCCGTGCGCGCTTGCGGGGTAAGCGAGCGGACGTAGTGTAACACCGAGGTTTTGAGGCCACTGAAGCTGAAGTCCATCTCGTCCACGAGGGCGCGAGGGAAGTCAATGGCCTCGGGATCGCCATCCTCGGCCAACTCGGCGATGAGCCGACCACCAGCCACCACCCCTTCCCCAGGCAGCAGTCCCAGCAGCTTGGCGACCTTGTCAAATGCCTCGCCAGCCGCGTCGTCGCGCGTGCGGCCCAGCACTTCGTATGAGCCGAGTTCGCGCACCAAAATCAACTCGGTGTGTCCGCCCGACACCAGCAATGTTAGGAAGGGAACCTCGACCTGCGTGGCGACCAAGTTGGAAAACACGTGGGCCTCTAGGTGATGGACGCCCACCAGCGGCTTGTTGCGCGCCAACGCCAACCCCTTGGCCAGCGATAGCCCCACGATCAACGACCCGACCAAGCCAGGCCCTCGCGTCGCTGCCACCCCATCCACCTCTTCCCACCCAACGCCAGCAGTCGCTAGGGCCTGTCGCACGACCGGCACCAAAGCACGCATATGGGCACGCGAAGCCAGCTCAGGCACTACGCCCCCGTATGGCGCGTGATCTTGTTGCGAGAAGATGATATTGGAATGCACTACGTACGACTCATCGACGACGGCCGCGGCCGTCTCATCACAGGAGGTCTCTAGCCCCAGTACTAACATTTCTAGTAGCTCACCAAATCAACGTATGCCGGCGCGATCTGGCGCACCTCAAAGAGCGATGTCTCCGCGCTGTGTACTGGTAGCGCATTCCCTTGATATTCGGCGTAATCTACGTACAGCTCTATGTCGCGGGCCGGGTCGAGCTGGGTAATCACGCCAACCCCGCCGCGCACCTTGACTTGGGCAGTGGCCGGCTCGGGCCGCAGGCGCACCTCGCCGGCATGACGCACGGTAATCGGCACTCCGATTAAATCGTCCTCAGCTAACATCTGCACGGTGGCGCGCACGCTTACAGCCTCCGGTACGAACGCGAGTTGCGTGTGATCGGGATGTCGCAAAGACCACTTCACATCCACATCTTCCCGGACATCCTGCAAAACCAGCGAATCCGTCTCCACATAAGACAGTGCTGCGACCTGCTGCTGCGGGCCGATCACCCGGACGAGCGCGGGATCGGCTTGCACCGGCGTCACCTGTACGTGGGCAGCAGCCACTTCTAGACTCGCTTGCACTCGCACGGGCACATCCCGTTCCATCCTCGGCGCTAGGGCAATTGCAATTTCTTTTGGTTCGAGAATTTCCTTGACTTCGACATCCAAGTCGGCCGCCCGCTTGGTGATTTGGGAAGGAGTCAAGCGGTGGATCCGATTCTTGCCTTCGGCCCGCAACTTCAAGACAAAGGAATCGTCGTCCAAGTCAAACAGCAGATCCTTGCCCCCGCCAGTGACCAAGACGCGAACCGTGGAAGGCACTTCACTGGCCAGCACCATATCCCCATCCACCCCTTCGCCCGGCCGAGGGACTTCGATCCAGAGGCGCACTGCAACTTCTTTATCGTAGTACTTCTCTGTAACTGCGTGAAGCCACAGCGCAAAAGATAAGACCAAGGCACCTGCCCTGATTCCCCAACTGCTTACACTGATGTTGGCCAACAATAGACCCCATAAGAAGAAGAGGCTCCACAAAAGGGGGCCTCTTCTCGTGATCTACTACTTTTACCGCGTGCCGAAGGCGAAGACGGGACCGCTTACTTAAACGATTTCTTGAGTTCCTCGCCGATACTCAACTCGCCGTTGTCAATTCTCATATGGTATCCGCAACTTGGATTCGTGCAGGCCCACGCTTTGTAGTGAATAGCTGCGCCGTCTCTGCCATAGTCGGAAAGCGGAATCAAAACGCCTTCTCTGCACTTCAAACACTCAGGAAAATCAACCTTTTCCATCCGACCCTCTCCTCCGGTTTTAGCGTGTAGCCACTCGGGGCTACACTATTATTTCAATGTACAGGTGCCGCCCCACTATGTCAATTGCTCAAGATGCACGGCGTATTCATATACGACCCGTTCTTGGGCGGCTGTTTCCACCGAGCCGGGACGCAGGTTCCGCACCTGTGTCAGGGCGTCTGCCGCACTGCTGCCCATTCTTACTAAATAACTCGCCAACATCGTGCCCGTGCGCCCTAATCCCGCACTGCAATGGACCATCACCGGCCGTCCTTGCTCGACGGCCTCGTCAACGAATTGGATAAACGCTCGTATATCCCCGAGCGAAGGCGACTGCATATCCTGTATGGGTAAGTGCAAATACGCTATATCGCGCGCCGCCACCTCGTCCGTCGGCAGGGCATTCGCGGTCAGCGACACAATCGCCTTTACGCCCTGAGCTGCCAGCAAATCGAGATCGTCCTCCAGCCGCTCGTCCCCCTCCCAACCACCAATCTGCCCGGCACCTGCCAACCGGCCCTCTAATAGCCAGCCAAAGTTGAACACCATACTCAGCGGCCTTCATAGGCTGCCTGTGGCCCTTCAACCCAGCTTTCACCCTCGACCCCTACTTCCTTCTTCCATATCGGCACGATCTGCTTGAGCCGATCAATGGCGTACTGACACGCGGCCAACGCCTCGGCTCGATGAGGGCTAGCGACGGCAATTAACACGCTGATCTCCCCGATTTCGAGCTTCCCTACGCGGTGAATCATCCCGACGTCCACGATGCCCCACCGCGCCTTTAGTTCTTTGCCAATCTCCGCCATCTTATTCTCGGCCATAGCTGGATAGGCTTCGTACACCAAGTACTCGGTTTGCTTGTCCCCAGAGTGATTGCGCACTACACCGGCAAACGTGGCCACCGCGCCATTTTCATCGCGCATCACGTCGGCAAACAAGTCGCGGAGTTCAATTGGGTCTTCGGTAATTTTGAACACGTCAGCCCCCACTTACAGGCGGAATAAGGGCCACTTCGTCTCCCGCTTGTAACGCGGTATGGCTCCCCGCGTACTCGGAATTGACCGCAATCGACAACACCTGCTGCACAGCAGCCAGTTGCGGATAAGCGGCCACAAGTTCGCGCTGCAAATCCGCGACCCGATAGCCTTCGGCGATCTCCCACTCACAGCTTCTGAAGCCCACGGCATCGCGGCAGGAAGCAAAAAATAAAACCTTGATTTTCATAGCCAAGCGCAAATAACGCCGCAGCATTACGCAACGAGCCACGGCCAAAAAAGGAAATGGGACCTCTCATTGAGGCCCCATTTCACTCGCTGATTACTGCTGTTGTCCCGCTGAGAAAACTACCTGAGCAGCACCATCTTGCGCTTGGCTACGTAGTCGCCGGCGTGGAGCAAGTAAAAATACATGCCGCTGGCGACGCTAGCGCCGCTTTCGCTCCGGCCATCCCACACGGCTTGGTACTGACCCGCGGCCAGCGCCTCGCCGTCAACCAGCTTGCGCACGACCTGACCCGCGATATTGTAAATCGTCAGGGAGACGATCCCATCGCTGCTCAGGGCGTAGGGAATGGTGGTTTCCGGATTGAAAGGGTTGGGATAGTTTTGACTCAGCGAGTTAGTCAACGGCAGGGCGGCTAGTGGCTTAGCAGCAGCCCAAGCCGCGCTGAAGTCAATCGCCAAGTCGAGGGCCTTGCCGGCTGCATTCTCCGTAGCGGTACTCGCCGTAATGCTGAGGAAAGACACGACATCGGCGTCAACCTCAATCGACGAATTGCCGTCGGCATCGGTCGTATTGCGCACAAACGCGCTACCATGGGGGGGAATCGTGCCAATACCGAGCACGGATACCCACTCCGCGCTCCGGTTGTACACATCCCACAAGATGAGCTGACCCTCGCCCGGCTCACCCCAGAGGTTGGTGAAATTGACCGAGTACTCGATCTCGCCGGGGCTGTCGTCATCAACAGCGCCCGCATCGGCTCCCGAAGTCAAGGCGTTGCCAACCAGCGGCGCGGTAGCCACCAACAGTGGATCCGGCCGATTGAGGTGCATGCTGCGACTCAACAACTCGGTATCCAAGTAATCGCGCATACCGGACGACGGACCGAGGGACACGCTGTGGACCACAATCTCCGCCTCCATCTCCTCGGTAAAGCTGTCCGAGGTGACGAGGGTGAAGGTTCCCAGACCAGCATCGCCATCTACGGCATCGCTAATAACGACTGCGCCGCCTCGCACCTGATTACCGGAGACTTCCACGCCCGGTGCCGACAGGGTAAACGCACTGGAACCCCCAAATGTGGTGGCATCTAGATTGAATGCCTCCACGGGCGACACCGTTACGATGACCTCAACCTGCTTCACGCCAGCTAGCCCATCCGCCGACAGCACGACTGGGATTTTCGCACCCGGACCCGCGACCACCTCGTTGAGGGCCTTGTCGTCGTTATTCAGGAAAACCTGCGAGACGAACATCAACTGATCGGGATCGGGTACCGCCCATGTGGCGTTGAAGTCAACCGCCAAATCAATGGTGTCACCGACCGGATTTACAGCAGTCGTGCGCGCCCGAACGTCGAGCGAAGTCGCAGCCGCCTTTAAGTTGCCTTCGGCGTCAAACTGTACTGCCGCATCGCCGTTCTCATCGGTCACATTCCGCAGGCATACGTACACGCCGGAGGGAACCTCGCCGACACCGAGCAGATAGACCGACCGCGAGCCGGTATTAGTGATGTCCCAAGCAATGGTCTGGCCCTTGGCTGGGGCACCATCATCGGTGTAATTGACCGAGAACTCGATCTCACCGGGGCTACCGTCCGTGGCCGCACCTGTGCCGACCGAGGAATAGGCCGGGTTAAGAGTGAGCTCTGAGGTCGCCAACATATTCGGCGGGGGCACGGACCAGTTGACGATAAACAATCCTTCGACACCAAGGACATCCCGGTCCACAGACGACGCCCCAAGGGACACGCTGCTCACCACAATCTCGGCCGGGGAAGCCCTAGTAAAACTACTCGACATCGTGAGGGTAAAAACACCCAAAGCACCATCGCCATCTACTGTCTCTCCGAGAGTGGCTACACCGCCTTTAAGCTGCCCGTCCCCTAACAATTCCACGCCAGATCCAGGCGAAAAACCAAAAGCCGGGGTAAAGGTCGTCGCCGCTAGATCAAAGGCATCCTCGGGCAATACCGTCAGGGTAATTTCAACCTGCTTTACCCCGACCATTCCAGCAGCCGACAGTGACACCTGCACTTGCTCACCAGCATCGGCGGCGGCATGTTCCCCATCGAGCGAAATGACGACGTTCGCGTTATCCC
>JAJEEZ010000359.1:0-5945 GCA_022820705.1 Candidatus Latescibacterota bacterium
AGCAACTAGGGGTGAACCACGTTTTGGCCATAAGCGCTTGCGGCATCATGCAGGAGGAGATCCGGCCTGGGGACATGATTGTGCCCGACCAGATTTTTGACCGCACGCGCGGCCAACGCCCATCGACGTTTTTCGGCGACGGGATCGTCGGCCACGTGATGTTTGCCGACCCGTTCTGCGAGGCGTTGCGGGGCGAGGTCATCGCTGCGGCGCAGGCGGCGGATGCCAATGTCCACGCGGGCGGCACGTACCTCTGCATGGAGGGGCCGGCCTTTTCCACCCGCGCTGAGTCGCATTTCTACCGCAGCGCCGTGGGCGCGGCTGTGATCGGCATGACCGCTCTGCCCGAGGCCAAGCTGGCGCGCGAGGCGGAGATGTGTTACGCACTGCTGGCGACGGGTACGGACTACGACTGCTGGCACGAGGAGGAAGAAGACGTGAGCATTGAGCAAGTGCTAGCGGTGCTGCGGGCTAACAGCGCCTTGGCCGTGCAGATCGTCGCCGAGGTAGCCACGCGCCTGCCGAGCGAATCCGCGTGTCCTTGTTTGCGCGCTGCCGAAAGCGCCATCATCACCGACCCAGCGGCGATTCCTTTAGAGGCGAAGGAGCGGCTTCGGGTGCTCTACGGAAAGTATATAGACTGATGAATAATCCCTTTAGAATAGCGGTTGTAGGCGTCGGTCGGATTGGCGTATTCCACGCCCGCCACGTCCAAGAGCTGGCCAGCGCGCGAGGCGATTGCGCGTTGACTGCCGTAGTGGATGGCTACGGTGCCTTGGCCGCCGAGGTTGCGGCTCAGCTACAGGCGGGCCAAGAAACGGCGATTGGCGTTTTCAAAGACGTAGAGGAACTGGTCGCCGCTAATGCGGCCGACGGCGCGTTTATTGCCTCGCGCACTGAAAACCACTACCGCGAGGCTCAGACTTTGATCGACGCGGGCTGGCGCGTCCTGATGGAAAAGCCGCTGACGCACTCGCTGGCCACAGCGCGGGAGTTTGCCGCCTATCTAGACGCCGACGATTTTCGCCGCACGGCGCTGATGCAGGCTTTTATGCGCCGCTTTGACGCGCCACTACTGTGGGCTAAAGCCTTGTTGGAGCAAGGCGCTATTGGTGCGCCGTTCAAGATCGTCTCGATCCTCGAAGATCCAGTGCCCCCGCCCGAGGGGTACAATAGCTCTGGCATACTGTCGGATATGGCGGTGCACAATATCGACGAGATCCTCTGGCTCGGCGGGCAGCAGCCCGAGCGGCTGGCGGGTTTTGGCAGTCTGCTTTACAACCAGCAGCACACGGACGTCAAAGAGGATTTCGACGATGCCCTTTTGCAGATGTACTTTCCCGAGAATTTGATCGGCCAAGTGACGGTGAGCCGCAACCACGTGGCTGGGTATCGCAATGAGACTTGGGTTTACGGGACGGAGGGGTTGGTGCATGTGGGGGCCTTTGGTGAGGATCCGCTTATGGTGGAAGTGGAGGCATTGGGGCGGCAGGGTTTAATTGAGCGGCGGGAATTCGCCCTGCGCGATTACGGCGCGGAAGTGCCGTTTTTTATCGAGCGCTTTGGGCCGGCGTACAAGGCCGAGGTAGCCCACTATATAGACCAGTGCCGCGCTGGAGCGCCCTTTGCCGTGGATCACCGCGATGGGCTGAGGGCGCTAGAGGTCGCGATGGTGGGGAGTGGGGCGTTGCGGGGACGCGAGGGAGGCGTTGTGGTGTGATTTTGACGAGTGCAGTTGAGACAGCAGCGAGCTGATTTATAGGAAGCCGGAACGGATATGAAAGTCGCGAAGATCGAGACTCTGCGGGCCAGCCGCTTTATGTACGTGCGGGTGCATACCGACGAGGGCATATCGGGCGTCGGCGAGTTGCATCCCGCAAGCGGTACCAGCGGCACGCCGTTTGCGCCCATTGCGGCGGTGGATTACTGCGCCGAGTACCTAATCGGCAAGGATCCCCTCCACATTGAGCGCAACTGGCAACACATGTTCCGCCGCTGCGTGTTTCGCGGCGGCGCAGACACCATGGCCGCGATTGGTGCAATCGACATCGCGCTGTTGGACGTCAAGGGCAAGGCGGCCGGGCTACCTGTCCATTCGCTGCTGGGCGGTCCTACGCGGGAGCGCGTACGCGTGTACTCACATCTGCATGGCGACTCCCCGGCGGAGTTGGCCGAAGATGCGCGGCGCATGGTCGAGGCTGGCTACACCGCCCTGCGCCTGTATCCGTTCGGTGCCTTTGCGTCTGGCGAGGGCACAAGCTTAGAGCAACTGTCGTTTCGCGGCATGGCTAAGCACGCCGCGGCTACCTTGCAGGCGGTGCGCGACGCCGTGGGTGACGAGATCGATCTCATGGTCGATGTGGTCAACCGCCTTACGCCGCCGGAGGCCATTGAGGTGGGCAAGGCGCTTGAGCCTTATGGCTTGTTTTTTTTCGAGGACCCCATCGAGCCTGAGAACATGGATGCGTGGGGCCATGTTGCGGCCAATATGCCGGTGCCCGTGGCCATGGGCGAGCGGCTCTACACCACTTACCAGTTCCGCGAGTTGCTGATCCACAAGGGGGCTTCATATATACGACCGGATCTGTCGCTCGCCGGTGGAGTTACGAATTGCAAAAAGATCGCGGCGCTGGCCGAAGCAAGCTATGTGGGTGTTGCCCCGCACAACCCGTTGAGTTGCGTATTGACCGCAGCGTGCGTGCAACTCGACGCCGCCATCCACAATGTCGCTATCCAAGAGTATCCACGGGACGAGTACGACGCCCCGAAACGGGATCTGGTCGAGATGCCACTGCGGCGCGAGGGCGGTTTCCTGATTGTGCCGCAGACTCCCGGCATTGGAATTGAACTGAACGACGAAGCGTTCCCGCACTATCCGCCTGAGCCGTATGCCCGGGAGCCGGTGGTTGGACCCGACGGTGCCCTGCGGGATTACTGATTAGAGCACCTCTAGGCAGACGACTAGCGCACTGTTAGCTCGGCGAGGTAGATGGCTGTGCTGCCTTCATGGCTCGAGTAATAAGACAGCAGTCCTCGTTCTTCACTCAGCGCCACAAACCCGGGATAAGAGCAGTCGCCGCCGCTCGGCAGCTCTGTTGCTTCGTGCAGCGCGTCTTCGTGCAGCCAGTAGAGCGAAGTCGTCCGGGTGTCGTCTGCCTTGATTTTGCGCCCTCCTACGAGGTAGCGGTCGCCCCAGCGCGTCAGCAAGGGACCACCGACATTGCGGTCGAGGTATGCGGATGTCCAGACCGTCCAGGGAGGCGCTGACCGGCAGATGCGAGCTGGCACTTCGCCGCCGCCGCGAACCAGTGCCACCGCGGAATCGTCTGCGTCGAACAGGAACGCGGTTTCATCGCCAAAATCTTCGACGAAGAGAGACCGGAAAGACCACACCAAGCCGTCAGCACTTTCGAGCATCGCCGACTCGATCGACTCGGGCTCCTGTTCGTCTGCTATGCCGGACGCGTACGCGCGCCGCCGTCGGGCGCACAAAAACGCGCGGTCGCCGTGCGCCGCCGCCCGCCAGACGTAATGGGCGTGCGTGCCCTCCATCTGCGTCGGGCCGCTCCACTCGGATCCGTCCGCGGTCCACGCAGCGTACCCGATAGCTTCGTTGAGATTCAGAGGGAGGCCCTCCTCTGGCAGCAACCAGGTACCGGTGTACACGAACAACGATCCTTTGAAGACGAGGAAGTGGGGATCGCGCGTGTCGCGGCCTGGGACGCAAAAGGTGAATGCCTCTGACCAACTGCGAGCGTCGTCGCTCTCGAGAATGACGACGCTGCCAGAACTCGCGACGCCGTGGCCGTCGGGAGAGCTCCGGAAGGTCAGGTAGAATTTGCCTGCGTAAGAGCAAAGATCCGTGAAGGCATTGTGGTTGGCATCTTGGCGAATGGTTGTTAAGGTTTCGATCTGAATGGTGGGCAAATGAGACATTGTCGTTGTACCTTTTTCGGGAGCGGTTATAGATTGCTTTCGCAGGACGCAAAAAAAGCTCGATACTCGTCCCAAGGCAAGTACTTTCCCAGAGTATATGTAGCATATGACCACCTACAAAACAGATCCTAAATACGTCCTCCCAAGTCCAGAGTGGTTCCACCTGCAATTTGGCATCCAATGGGACGGACAGTATGCCACTTTGGGTAGCAACACTGCTCATGTAGTGAAAATCCAGCGGGTAGATCCGGATGAGACGCTCGTCATCCGGATTTCCGACCCTAGTAGGATTTCTCAAGATCGAATTTCACAGATCCATAGATTTCAGGCCTATTTAAAGACTCGCGGAGTATTCACAGGTCTCCCATACGAAACTCCACAAGGTGAAACTTTCTCAACCACGGAGTCGGGGTTTACTATCGAGGTTTATCCCTTCATCCGCGGAAGATAACCTCAGAGGAGCGATTTCGAAGATGTCCGTCTCGTCGCCCGTGCTATTGCTAAACTGCACCATGCTGGGGTGGACTATCTGGACCTACCAGGCGAAGAAAGCCTTTTTCAGAATCATGTTGCTCTTGAACAATTGAGCGAGGACGTTCGCAGGATGAAGGAACTGTCCAAGGGAAAGGCATTCTACAACTTGTATATGGAATACACGGAGGAAGCAGAGCGCTGGATAGCAGCAATTCAAGCTCTGCGCACCGGGTTGATCGAAACTTCCCTGCACTTGGACACTGGTCCACAGAACATGATCATCGATGCGGATGATCAGCTCTGGTTCATCGACTGCAACCACATGCTCCGGGGACGTCGCGTGTTTGAGGTGTGCGTGTCGATCTATTACATGGATTGTAGTTCAGAGGTGCCTCTGAGGGCACCTCAGCGATATCAACGGACCGACCCCCAATTGGAAACAGTCTTCCTCGACGAATACAAGAAATTCTGTGAGCCCCCATGGACATCAGAGGAAAATCAGGCACTCAACATTGAGCGAATGCTAATGTTGATTCATGGTGCCACCTACTGGGCATCGAGATGGGATGAGAACACGGTTAGAGAGGAGCTAATTCGTTTTGGCGATTACCGACAGGCTCTCAGGACCAACATCTGATTGCGAAACACTGCGAGCCCGATAGCGACGTCCGGACCAGTTTAACTTTTGGCCTCGACGGAGACGCCGTCCTGGAACTAGACGTTCGAAATGGGAAAGAGAATTGGAGACGTATGATCAGGCTGACTCAAATAACCTCAGAGCAGTTGGAGTGGTACAAAGAAAAAACTGGGGGCTTCTATGGGATGGATTTCAATTTTGGAGGACCGTCGGGATTTTTCGGATTCTATGGCGAGTTTGCTATCTCCAGCGAAGGCCAAGTTGACTTGGCAAATCTCTTGGTAGCCCATTCCTGCGAACACGAGCAGGAGGAGATGATTGCCGAAATTAGTGCTCTGCGACAGACTATCACGGATGGCCTGTGGTCTACTACATTGCACCAGGAAAATCGACTCGAAGCCGTCTGGGAGGAGTTTAAGTTGGAATTTTTTTCCCAACCAACGCGCGATGGAACGGTCGCAACTCATTTGTTACTCTCACATGAGAATCCCGCCATTTTTAGAGAGCCTTATTTCAATGATTACTTTGAACTGCGATCTGACCGTGCCCGCAAGAAGCCTGAACTGCAAGATACGCGGGGTTACTACCCCGTAAGTCCGGAGCAAGCCCCTGAACAGGCTGAGGCTGTTGACGTGGCGGAACTCGCGCGTCGCATTCAGGGTAAGCCGCTAGTGGCGTTTACGGGCGCTGGGTTATCGGCCGCGGCAGGTATTCCCGCGTTTGACGGAAAAGGTGGACTGCAGGAGCAATTCCCCATCGACAATTACCGTTTTCCCGGGGCTGTTGCCGATTGGATAGTACACCGACCTCGTGAGACGGCTCTGGTACTGGGAACATTCTACACCCGCTTTATGACAGCCAGTCCCACCGAAGCCCATGCGGCTCTTGCACAATTGGA
>JAJEEZ010000511.1:0-16892 GCA_022820705.1 Candidatus Latescibacterota bacterium
TGTCGTAAACCCTTTACTACCTGACAGCTTATCATGGTGGAGCTGAGGGGAATCGAACCCCTGACCTCCTGAATGCCATTCAGGCGCTCTCCCAACTGAGCTACAGCCCCACAAGAGCAAAAAAGATAAGCAATCCCCCGCTACATCGTCAAGGAGGCGAGTTTAGCCGCCGTTAATCACCACGCCCATGTTGAGGTCGGCGGCGGTGTAGGAGTCGCGGTCGGAGAAACTGGGTCCTAGCGAGAAGAAGGCCACGCGCACTTGCACTTGCATCCCCGCGTCGAAGCCGTCGCTGGTCCTCAGCGTGAGTGTCCCTAGGATATCGTCGCCCTTTTTGGTTTCGGTGATGCTCGCGCCGCCGGTGCGCCACAGCCCTTCTTCCGTTAGTTCAATGCTAAAGGGCGGGGTGAGAAAGGGATCGGTAGCGGCGAAAGAAGAGCCCTCAAAAGCCAAAACGTTGGCCGGTTCGATTTCTAGGCGCAACTCAAACTGTTTGACGTTTACCATGCCTTGGGCCGCAAAGGTGAGGACGATCTCTTGACCGGGGCCAGTAGCCGTGAATCGGTCCTCCTCAATGAGGATGCTTTGCGCATAGCGGCCGTCGAGTTGGGCGGAGCGTGCTGGCGGATGGGCGTTGGGGCTTTGGGTCGAGTCCGTGCCGCAGGAAGCGAGCAACGCGGCGAGAAGGAGTAAGGCGCAATGGCGAATTTTCATGGGATACCTCAAATCGGTTTTACAGCGTGATAAAGACAACTATAGAGTGAGCTTGAGCCAACGGGCTGTGTATTGGATATTTAGGGCGATGCCGAGGACGATATGTTCTACTACTTCACATATATAGCCTGCGGGGTCTTCCTAATCTGCCTAGCCTATGCGGCCTATGCCATATTGGGGCGGCTCGTCGTCTTGCGCAGGCTGCGGCAGCTCGCCTTCCGGGTGCAGATGCTGGCCCATGGTCGCACTGCGCGGCTCGGCAGCCTGCTCAACGCCCATCCGCTGGTGTTGTTTTTCTCCGACCGGCTCTCCATCGAACTCGAGCGCGAGCTCACCTACTTGGAGCGCCGTCGCCGGATCCAAACTACCTACCACTACTTTTGGCAGTATATGCCGTTCGCATTCGACCGGCTCAAACTGCTGAGACGCCGAGTCGAGCGAATTGAGCAGCGCCGCTAAGGCAGCGGTGCTTTCAGCCTAAGCCACGCTTTGTCGCGCTGCATCTCCACTTGCATCGCAGCCCCAAAGTCCGCAAGGTGGGCATCGACATAGGCGTCGATGGCGGCCAAGGAGACCGAGAGCGCGAAGTAAAGCAGGCGATTGTTGCGGCGGGCGGTGCGGTCTTGGTGCTCCTCGGGCGTGGGCGCAGAGCGGATGCGGCGATGCTCGACCACAACCGAGGCGAGGGCCGTCGCGCTTGCCGCGCCGAAGAACAGCCCCTTGACAGGGCGGCCATTGTAGAACTGCCCCCAGCCGGGCAACACGGCTGAGCGCAGGAGCGCACCATGCGCCGAAGGTAGAGAATCAGTGCGGGTCGAATCGGCCTCTACTTCTGTGGCGCAGGCCGGTCGCCCTGCGAATAGGACGAAAACTAGGCTAGCCCAGCCGCATACCAGCCGCAATCGGATAGCCTCGCACAAAGGCCGTTCCCTCCATGACAGCTTTGCCCGCCGGTTGTACTCGGGTCAGTTGTAGAGCACCCTCGCCGCAGGCCACGGTTAAACCTCGACGGTTGTCGGCGCAGAGTACGGTGCCAGGTGCGCCGCCGCTCGCAGCGTGCTGAGTCCGATGCACTTTAAGCATTTTGCCCTGCCAGCGGGTATAGGCCCCGGGGACGGGGTTCATGCTGCGGACGAGGTTGCGCACCCGCTCCGCCGGTTGGTGCCAGTCAATCTGGCCGTCCTCTTTGGTCAGCTTGGGGGCGCGACTGACGCCCTCCATGCCTTGGGGCTGTCCAGTGAGGCGGCCTTCTTCCAGTCCATCGACGGTCTCCACGACCATCTTGGCACCCTCTACGCACAAGCGGGCCTCCAGCTCACCGGCCGTTTCATCATGGCCGATGGCAAAGTGGCGCTGGAGTAGGATATGCCCGGCGTCGATGCTCGGGTTGAGTTGGAAAGTGGTGATGCCCGTCTCCTGCTCGCCATTGGCCACTGCCCAGATAATGGGAGCCGCACCGCGATAGGCTGGCAAAAGCGAAGGATGTAGGTTGATCGATCCAAGGCGGGGAATGGCGAGTAGGTGCCGAGGGAGAATTGAAAAGGCGACGACGACAAAGAGGTCGGGCGTGTGCGCAGCTAGCGTCGCGGCTAGCTCAGGGCCGTTGACCGCGGCCGGTTGCAGTACTTCTAATCCTAACTTTAGGGCTTGTTGTTTGATGGGCGGACTGGCAAGCTGGCGGCCCCGCCCCTGCGGTCGGTCGGGATTGGTGACGACGGCGATGATTTGGTGGCGGCTCTGGGCGAGGGCTTTTAAGGAGGGAACCGCAAAGCGCGGAGTTCCCATAAACACGAGCCTCACTACTTCCCCTTGTCGTCTTCTTTATTCTTTACCCGCGAAACGGCCGCCCGCGAGACCTCGATCTTGACGTTGTCGGCGATTTTGACCACGAGGATGTCGTCTTTGATGTTGAGAATGGTGCCGTGAATCCCGCCGCTGGTGACGATTTCATCGTTTTTTTCGAGTTCGTCGATCATCCGCTGTTGGTTTCTCTGCTTCTTCATCTGCGGCCGCAAGATCAAGAGGTAGAGCACTAGAAACATCAGCGCAAAGGGCAGGAGCGAGGCGATGGGGTTGGGCTGGCCGTCGGAGGGCCCGCCGCCGAGGGCGTAGGCCGTGGAAATGAGATCGAACACGGGCAAATTCCTTTCAGTAGATTAAAAGTCATAGGAAATTTAATAAAAATCCCCGTGCTGAGTAATACCGGCGCAAGATAATCCGCAGATGGACGCAGAATCGTAGAGGCGAGCGGCCGCTCGCCCTACTTCAAACCCTTTGACATTGCAGCACGCTCGTCATTAAGATGTGATGACAAAATTGAGACAGGAGAATTGGACATGAGCAGAAAAGGGCGCAAGGCGCGGTACCAAGGGCTGAACAAGCATCAGCGGGCGGCTTTTCGCCAAGGCGAGCAGCGCGTGGGACGCGAAGAGATTCAGGAGCTGTTGCAATTGTCGCGCAGTGCCGATCCAGAAGATCGCTTACAGGCGGCATCCTTTTTGTGCCCCTGCCACGTGCGTCGCAGCATAGACGAGGTCTGGAAGGCGCTCTATCGGATGCTCGAAGATCAAGACGCGCGGGTGCGCCGCGCCGCTTGGCACACGCTCGAAGACGGCGGCAAACCCGACGACCCAGCGCTCGACGCGATCATAGAGCGGACCTTGGAGCGCGATACGGACCGGCAAGTACTCAATTTTGCACGGCTATTTTCCCAAGGGCGCGAAAAGCGCAAACAGGTCGAGTTTGAACTAGGGGCGATTCCCGAATACGCAGAGCGCGGTAGGTGTGATTTCTGCGGCGAGCAGTCCGTGCCAGTCAAGAAGGATTTTGCCACCGAACTCGACGTAGGCGGTGCGCGGCGTTTCGCCCTAGTCTGCGCGCCCTGCGATCAAGCGGCCTGAGCCAAGCCTGCTAGCGGTTTTGGTAGCAGGCGAGAAATTCCGCCTGATAGGCCGCGAAGTGCCCCCCGATGATCGCATCGCGCATCTCGCGCATTAGCTGCTGAAAGAAAAAGATGTTGTGGAAGGTGGCTAGGCGCAGGCCGACTATTTCATTGGTCTGGAATAGATGGCGTAGGTAAGCTCGGCTGTAGTGGCGGCAAGTGACACAAGCGCAATCCGCGTCGAGTGGCTGCGGGTCTTCGGCGTGGCAGGCGTTTTTGAGGCGCAGGCGTCCTCGTCTGGTAAAGGCCGTGGCGTTGCGCGCATTGCGGGTGGGAACCACGCAGTCGAACATATCGACGCCAGCCGCGACGGCCTCAGCCAAGTCGTGCGGCAACCCCACGCCCATTAGGTAGCGGGGTTTTTCTGTTGGCAAGTAGGTGGTGGTCTGGCGCACGACCTCGAACAGGTCCTCGCGCGGTTCGCCTACGGCTAAGCCGCCAATGGCATAGCCGGGCAGATCGAGCTGAATCAGGGCTTGGGCGCAATCGCGGCGCAAATCTGGATAGATGCTTCCTTGAACAATGCCAAACAGTGCTTGGGGGGGCCGGTTGACGCGTTCAGCCGCCAATTCCCGATGGCGGCTCAGGCAGCGCTCGGCCCAGCGCAATGTGCGCTGCATGGACTCTTGTGCGTAGGAGCGCTCACAGGGATAGGGCGTGCATTCGTCGAAAGCCATGATGATGTCGGCACCGAGTCCGTGCTCAATTTCCATGACCTTTTCAGGGGTGAAGAAGTGATGCGAGCCATCCAAGTGCGATTGGAAGCGCACGCCGTCTGCGGTGACCTCGTTGCGGTCGCTGAGGCTGAAGACCTGAAAGCCGCCGCTGTCGGTGAGGATCGGCCGCGGCCAATTCATAAAGGCGTGGAGGCCCCCCATCCGGTCGATGAGCTGGTGGCCGGGACGCAAGTAGAGGTGGTAGGCGTTGCCGAGGATGATCTGCGCTTGGGCCGCAGCTAGGTCCTGTTGGTCAAGGGTCTTGACCGTGGCTTGGGTACCGACGGGCATGAAAACCGGCGTCTCCACAGGGCCGTGCGGCGTGTGGAGGACGCCGGCCCGTGCCCCGGTTGCCGCGTCTTGCGCGATGAGTTCAAAGCGGAAGGCGCTCATGGCAGTAGCCGGGAGACGGGGACGAAGCGAAAGCCGCGCTTCTCAAGCTGCGGCAACGCAGCCAATAGGGCGAGGAGCGTCTCTCTGCGGTTGTGCCCCACGCCGATGGCTTGGCCCGACTGAGCCGCGATCGCGGCGAGTTCCCAGAGTTTTCCCTGAATGGTTTGGGCATCGGCGATCTCGTCGATAAAGAGGTCGCGGTTAATGGCCCTGATGTCCATATCTACCGCTAGTTGATAGGCGACAGACGAGGCCGTGGTGCGGCTGTCGAGAAACAGCAGGTTGCGGTCCTTTAGTTCAGAAAGCACTAGACGCATGACTCGCTCGTTGGCCGTGGCCTTGGAACCCATGTGGTTGTTGACCCCGCGGGCGTGGGGCACGTTGCGCAAGGCGCGGCGCACTCGGCGGCGGATTTCCTCGTCGTCGAGGCCCACGAGGATGGCGTTCGCACTGAGAGAGGCCCCTCCTTGGGGTTCCATCGGCAGATGGACCAACACCTCGTGTCCGTTGGCGCGCACCCGCTCGGCGAGGGCGGGCGCTTGGCTTGCTCTGGGCAAGATAGAGAACGTCAGGGGCTGCGGTATGGCGCAGAAGTGCGCGGCGATGGGGTCGTCGTCGGTGAAGTCGTCGATAACAATAGCAATGTTGCCGGTGCGGCGGCGCTTAGCAACCGGAGCTAAAAGAAAAACGGTCGTCTGCACCTCGCCAAAGCCGCCGCGAATTTCGACTTGGCTCCGCCGCTCGCTGGCGCTGAGGACTTGGCCGCCGAGCCGCTGGACAAAGCGCGAGATGCCCAAGTTGGCCTCGGCTAGCGGCAGGTCGGCCGGTACCCCGACCTCAATTCGATCGAAGTACTCTTGGCGGCTCTTGGAATAGAGTGCCGGCCAGATGCCCAAATCGGCCAAGGCACTGTCGATGCCCGCGTAGAGCGCGTCGGCTAGTTGATCGGCGTTGGCTGCTTGGTGAGGAACAGGCGTGTCGGTTGGCGCGATGACGGGCAGATCGCTAATTCGTTCTTCTGCCGCGGGCCTGTAGAGCAAGAAGGTGGTCGCGCCAGCCAGCAACAAACCCGAGAGAGCCAAGTGCCAGCCGGGGTGGCGCTGGCGCTTGACCAAGCGTTTACTCACTGGCTCAGGGCGCGACTTGTTGCTTTAGTGCCGCCCAACTCAGGGAGTTTGTCAAGCGCTTACCGGCTCCACCGCAGTCGCCTTCCAAAGCATCGTTTTCCCAGCGGACGATTTTCCACAGGCCGTCTTCTGGATCGAGGCGGAGCTTGTAGGTCATAATCTGATCTACGCGAAAGCCGTCGCCATTTTCGTCGAGCATGCGCATCTGGACCCGGCCACGGAAGACCTCCCAATCTTCATCCGGGTGGCCTTTGGGATCCCCGGGAAAGTTACCCGGATGTTCAGAGCCGAGTTCTTGAAAGCGGCGGATAAGCTCAAAGTCAAAATCGAAATCGCGATATACGTCGAAAATGCCCGGCTGTGAGCCATCGCGACTGCCGCCCATCATCGTCAATTCTTCTTCCAGTCCGTTGTCGTATATCACTTCAAGAAGGCAGTTAGTCTCAGTAAATAAAAAATTTTCATCAAGCAAGCTCTCGTAGAGATCCTTGTCTCGAGTGCGCATGGCGCGAGCGAGGTTGTCCATGAGTTGCTCGGGGGTTGTGGCCGATGGGGCCGGTGAGGCGGACAGGTCTATTTCAGTGGGTCGTTGGGTGTCGGGAGCAAAGGGATTGCTGCAAGAACTCAAGATGAGGAGGCCGCAAAAGGCCAAGAGGGCGAAAAATTTCACGATAGTACTCCGCTTTTGTTACAAGGGTAGGTCTGTCCCTTAAATATAATCATTCTCCAGAAATATAGGAGAATGGACTACCGATAACAAAGGTTAAACCCAATACGGGAGAGGGGCTGATTCCCTCGTCTACATTTTTTCTAAAAATTAAATTACAAAAAACACTTGACGCCTAAGTGTTTTTTTTTTTTAGACTTACGTCATATTTGAGTTTCGATACGGCCTCTTGGTCAAACGAGCCAGCTATGACAAACGCATTGAAGCAGGACTGTTCTCTGCCGACGATTAGCGAGATGGCGATTCTGGTCGATATACTCTCGTGTTGATTCCACAGGCACTGCCGAAAGTGGAAGCCAGAGCAGAGGTCGCCTATCCGGTCATCGTGTTGCTCGTATATCTATAATCTAACCGCTCTCAAGGAGGATTGTACCATGAAGAACATGCTCATTACCTGCACTTTGGTTCTATGCTGCCTTATGCCGGTCAATCAAGCCGAAGGACACGGGAACCAAGCTACCGGTAGTCAAGCTGTCTCCAGTGGGATGGCGCTTATTCGCAATGATAGAGCCCAGTATTTGGGCTGCTGCCATGAGTCCTGTGGTTCGTCGACCAAGGTCCGTTGGAGCCGAGAAAGACTATTCCGGGCCTTCGTCAGATACAATGACGACTACGAAGAGTATTACCACTACCACACGATAACCGATTCGTCTAACGATTGTGTCGGACCCGGCAATTCAGGCTACTCCTCAAGTTGCGATAGGTTTGAACAGGATTGCTACGAAGTAAAAAACCAAAAGGCTCTTTGCCTGACCACAAATGTGTCTCCTGAGGATGTCACTAGTTGCCGGAATACAAATAAAAACAAATACGACGAGGAGGAGTGGGACGAAGGAACTAAAATGTATATATATTATGATCTGGATGAGGAATGCTACGATTCAGACACGCTAATATCAAATAGCTGTTTTTAGCAGCAAAATCTCCCTTCTCTACTAGTAAAATCGCCACGACCTGTTTTTTGAATATCTATTTACTGGCATACTGTGGCTACTTTATTAGAGAGAAGCAAATTCCATAAAAGGGCGCATCTCTTCTTTGAAATACCGCCAATTTGTATTAGTAACTGATGTTACGCAGTTTTCCAGAAAATCCTTAATTTCGACCCAATATTTTGGGTAAACCACAAGAGAGGGAACTTCTACGTAACGTCAGTCAGTTTCTTTACGATTGCTAGGCGAGCTTTATCGCCGAAAGACTCGTTCCCAGAAGAAACGCGCCGAGCATTCACTGCGCAAAGAGCGCCCGCAGCTCCCCCATAGAGAACTTCGCCGAAGCCCGGTCGCGCTGGTCGTGCCAAACCGCGATTGACCACACGGGATTTTCCACCGTAGGCGTCACCAACTCGATTGTCGCAAGGCCCTTGATGCCGATTGTGTTGAACGTCGTTTCCCCGGAGTCTGCCCCGGCCGCGCTGATTATCTCGACGAACTCAGCTTCGTAGGGAAAGACGAATATCTCGCGCAGATCGTCGTCGGACGGGATGCGCTCGTCCAAGGACGATTTGAACCAGCGCGTAAAGTGCGCGCTGAGGATCCGCTCCGGCGAGAGCACGATGCGGGCGAAATTGCGCTCTTCAGTCGCTCCCCAAACGGTGGTGTCGCGGTTAGCACCGTAGATCTCCGGGTATAGCTGCACATCCTCGGGATCGGGGATGAAGATAAAGTCCTCGGTAAACTGCTCCATGTACTGTTGAGGGCTGCGGAACTCGGGTTGGGCCTGAAAGATAGAAGTGAGATTGGCCAGCACGGCTTCGGGGCGCGTGCGCTCGCGCAGGAAGAGTTGTGGTCCGCTGGGGCAGTCGGGAATCTGGGTTGATAGCGGGGTCGTAGGGTCGGGGCGCTCCTCGACCGCGTCGGCGCAATGGGGAAAAATCTCGATACTCGTGTCGGGTGCGCAGCGACAATCCACTTGTTCGCTGTCGCCGATAGCGCAGCCAACCAACAGGGCCGCGAGCAGAAATGTTCGGAACGAGATCATGGCAAGGCTCAATAGGTGACAAAAGGCACGGGAGCGAAACATACGACAAAGACTAGCAGACAGAGGTAGCCGACGAAGTACCGGCCGCGGTCCAGCTCGATAAAGGGATCGTAGGGGGCCGGGTGGTCCTTGCCAAAAAGCGCGAGGAGCAAGGCCAGCGCTAGCCACCCCGGCCATCCTTGCGGCCATTCCCACACCAGCGCTAGGACTCCATAAAGCCCCAAGGCCAACAACGCGACGTAGGCCGTGCGGGCGATCTGCCGGTGCCGGGGGCCAAAGAGCGCGTACGCGATATGGCCGCCATCGAGCTGGCCGATCGGAAAGAGATTGAAGGCCGTAATAAACAGCCCGACCCAACCGGCAAAAGCCACCGGGTCTAGGAGGACCATTTGGTTAGGCCCAATGGCGGGCAACACGAGCGCGGCGATGCCGGAAAAGAGCAAGGGGGCCCCCAATTCGATGGGGGCAGCGTGAAAGTACTCGGCTGAGACCACGGTCGAGCGCGAAAGCCCAGCGAAGCAGGCTGCGAGGGCGACGACAAAGCCCGCTAAAGGACCAGCGGCACCAATGTCGAGGAGCGCGCGCTTGTTGGGGATGGGGGAGCGAATTTTGATGACGGCACCCAACGTGCCGAGGAAGGAAACATAGGGCAGGGGAAGAAAATAGGGCAGCGAAGCCCTGACGCCCCAGCGGCGCGCAGCAAAGTAATGGCCGAATTCGTGGACCGTGAGAATAAAGAGCAGAGTCGCGGCAAAAGGGAGGCCCTCGACGAGGTGGACCAAGGCCGCGAGACTGGTCAGCGGATCAACGCCTTGCTGCATGGCACCAGCGGTCGCAGTCGAAGCAATGGTACAGAAAAACAATAGCAGGTGGACCCACAAGCGCGAGGAGTTAGCGGGCTGTACCGGAAGTGCGGTCGGAGTTGGTGGGGCTGGCGGCACCACCGGCGACACTGTCTTGCGCCAGAAGTTCAAGGAGTTGCGCTTTCCAACTGGAGACTGAGCCAGTGCGCGTCGCCCAAGCCCGAGCCAAAAGGCACATAGGCGTAGTCGATGACCCACTGCTTGGCCGCGAGCCCCACTCCGGCTGAGAGGCTGCGGTTTTCGGTAGTCTGGTAGCCGGCACGCAGGCGCAGGTGCTCGCCAGCTCGGCACTCGCCACCCAGATGCAACGTGAGATCGCTGCCGCGCACCTTTTGCGCTTCGACGGCCACGAGCAGGTCTGCGCGACCGACGTAGGCAGCGCCGAAACGAGCTTCTAAAGGCAGGTCCGTCTCTCGCTGATCGAGGCGGTTCATGCGGCCCAAGTTGCGCATCGTGGCCCCCAAGCGCAAGCGGGTCGCAACATCGTACACCAGCCCGAGGTCGGCAGCTAAGCCGCTGGCGTTTTGGGTGAAAATAGACTGGTGGATGAATTTTAGCTGCAGGCCGAGGCGCGTCTGCTCCATCTGGCGGGCGTAGCTCAGGCCAACCGCTCCCTCATACACGCCAAAGCGCCCCAGCGGTTCAGCCGAGGGTCCAGTGCGACGCTCTAGGTCGTTGGCTTGCCACAATTGAGCGGAAAGCCCCCAAGTGCCGCGGCCGCGGGCTTGCGTCAGGTGCAAGTGGTTTTGGCGGATCTGCTGGATCGAGGCTTGGTGGTTAAAGGCGATGCTGCGTCCACGCGATTGCCGCGCTGCCGGATTGAGGGCTTGGGCGACGAACAGGGCAGTCTCCGCGCCAGCCAAACTCGCAGCGTGGGCCCCGCCGCCTTGGCGCAGCGCGGGCAGGCCGACGGCAGCGAGAGCCGTGGGCAGCGTTAAAAGCGCAATCAATAAGAGAGCTATCACTTGTCAGAACGCCAGCGCCAGACCCACGGTTGTGCGGCCCCCAGCGCCGAGGGGATCGGATAAGTAAGCGTATTGGAATTGCACGGTTTCGCGCCGCGCCGGGCGCAAGGTCAAGCCCGCCGAGAGTTGGCCACCGTCTTCGGCCCCGAGGCGGTGCAGGCCGCCGCGCACCTCAAGCAGCGCACTTAGCTGCCACTCGGCCCCCAGATTGACGCTCTGTTCCCCGTCGTCGCGCACCTCGGCAGCCAACAGCAGGGCGTCCAAAAGCCGCTGCGACGCGCCAAAGACGAAGATGCGTGGCAGGGCATTCTCGGTGGCATTCGACCGCTGATCGGCGTGGCGCACCTTCCAGGCGAGGTTGGTGCTGAGATTGGATATGCCGGCCCCGAGCCAAGTATGCTCGGCCGCGCGGAACTGCACCCCCAAGTCGAAGCCGCTGCCGTTGGCCGTGGCCGTGGGAGTTGAGGGCACATCAATGCTCTGTCTGAGAACTTTAACGGCCAAACCAATTGCTAGGCGAGACCCAAGGGAACGGCCTATGCCAAAGATAAAAGCATTGGCTCGGTCCTCAATCGTCCCAGTGTACTGGCCGCTAGCGGTGCGGCCCTTGATTCCGCCGACTGCGGCATGGGACCAAGCGAAACCAAAGCCCATATCGCCGCGAACGTTGAACGCAACAGCGGCACTGCCTTGCCGCCGCCCCAGCGAGAGCGACTGAATGGAGGTCTCTAGGGTCTTGCCGCGCAAGCGGGCTAGGCCGGCCGGATTCCAGTAGGGAGACGACGCATCATCGGCCGCGGCGACAAAGGCTCCCAGCCCTAGGCCGCGGGCACCCAGCCCGGTTCTGAGAAAGGCGGCCGCGAAATCAGCCCCGTGCGCGGCAGAGGCCGCGAGCAATAGCGCGAAGAGCGTTTTCAATCGAGCACCACCACTCTGCCAAAGGCCTGTTGGCCAGTGTTTAGCGCAATGCGATAGAAATACGTGCCGTTGGCCACTATTTGGCCGTCTTGATCGAGGCCATCCCAGAGGATGCGGTGATCGCCGCTGGCAAAAGGCACATCCGTTGCAAGGCGGCGGACTAGGCTGCTGGCAAAGTCGTAAATCGCCACGGAGACTTCTGCGTCGCGTGACAGACTAAAGACTATGGTCGTGGTTTCGCGCGAGGGGGCGAAAGGATTGGGTGCTGCGTACGCAAGCGCCGTGCTGTCGGGCACGCCTCCGGTGCTGACGAAGGTCCTATCGTCGAGCGTGCGCGTGCGGACTAGGTCGCGGATGACGCGCCAAGTGCTCCCTTCGTCCTCAGAGCGCCCGAGGCCGTGTTCGGCCCCCGCCCAGAGCACATCACCCACCGCTGCAAGCCCGACGAAGGTGCCGGTCAGGGGCTGTCCATCGACGACTTCTATGGCGTCCCAGACGCGTTCTGAGTCGGTCGGCAGGGTTGGGTCTGGGCTGGCTAGCAAACCTTGGTCCGTGCCGGCCCAGACAAAATTGGGGGTAAAAGCGAAATCCCAAGCAAAGGTCGGCCCAGTGTGGCCCCAGGTCTGGCCGAGGTCGTGGCTGACGCTGATGGCTTGGGTTTGGCCGGGCGATGTAGTGGTGTTGGTTCCCGCCCAGATAGCCGTGGTGCCGTCGGGCAGTACTTGGCGTTTGAGAGCGACGATCCAGTTGCCAGCCGGATGGCTTGGGAGGGGAGTGCCCTCTGCGCCGAGGCGCACTTTGGCATTTTGCCAATGCTGACCTCCATCAAAGGTGAAGGCGATCCCACTGGCAGTGCCGATCCACACCGTATCCCCGTAAGCTACAACCGCAAAAGTGCGATGCAGGAATTCTTGGCTGGCCAAGCTGTCGGCGTCCGCGCGCAACTGGGCGATGTCGTCTGGACCGGCATTTGCGCTGGCGAGACTATCGGCCACCATCCGCAAGCTGTCGGCCGCCGTGTCGCTGGCGAAGAAGACGATCTCGTCTGCGCCGCCGGGCAAGAAGGGTTCCCAAGTGCGGCCTTGGTCGAGCGAACGCACAGTGGAGCCAGCGAAGAAGGCGGCGTACACAGCTTCGCCGTCGATAGAGAGGTCAAAACAAGCATTGAGGATGGTCGTGCCGGGGCTGCGCTCAAAACCGGCCTTGGTGGGGTCGAAGATGAACTCGTTGGGAATGTGATGCCAAGAGTCGCCGCCGTCGTGGGAGAAACTCAATCCGGTGCCCGCTTGGTTCACGCCCTGTCCGGTGGTGACCGAATCGACCAAGGTCGCTACCCACACGGTATCGCCGACCGCGTCGAGGGCGCTGACTGCGCCGCGGCCGAGGCCGTTGAGTTCGGTAAAGGTGACCCAATCCGTGGAGTTGAGACCGCTGTTTTGCGCTGGATTGAGCCGCGCCACTCCATTTTCGGTGCTGACCCATAGATAGCGCCCGCTCCAGACGACGTCGCCGATTGACGTGCCGAAAAGCCCGCGGATAGGCTCGGATGCTTGGTGGAAGCGCTGGGGCCGGAGCGCATGTCCGGGCGATAGATGGGGCGCGAGGACGAGTAGCGAGAAAGAGAAGAGGAGGGTCTGGCGAAAAAGGAAATTGGTCATCAAGCGAGCATTTTTACTGCGGCCAGCAATGGGCCACTCAAGCATAGGTAGCGGCCCGCTCGCGCATGGCCTCGATTACTTCGTAGCCGACTCCGTAGTCGCCGATGCGGGTGCCCTCGCTGTCGCCGTGGCTATCGGACCCTCCCGACTTGATTAGGCCGTAGCGGTCGGCGAGTTGGTCGTAGTATTCCATTTGCGCTGGCTGGTGGGACGGGTGGAAGACCTCAATGCCGTCGAGTCCGTAGGCGACTAACTGCTCGATAATGGACTCGGGGAGACTGATGCTAGGGTGGGCGAGCACCGCTACTCCCCCCGTGCGATGGATGAGGGCGATGAGGTCTTGGGCTGCGGCGTAGGGTTTGGGCCTGAAGGCTGGCCCGCGATCGCCGATGTAGCGGCTGAAGGCTTCATCTCTGTCGGCTACTAGGCCGTTTTCCACCATGGCCGCGGCGATGTGCGGCCGCCCAAGGGGGCTGCCGTTGGCTTGGGAGAGCACGTCGTCGAGGCTGACGGTCAGCCCCATGCTGTTGAGCGCTTTGACGATCGCGATCCCCCGCTGGTGGCGGGCTTGAAAAGACTTGGCGAGGGTCGTACCGAGCTGATCGTCTTGGTAGTCGATGCAGTAGGCGAGAATGTGTACTTCGCGATCTCGGATGTGGGCGCTCAGTTCGGTGCCGGGCACCACTTCCATGTGCATCCGCTCGCCGGCCGCAGTGGCTTCGGGGACGCCTTGGACTGTGTCGTGATCGGTCAAACTCATCGCTTGCAAGCCCGCTTCGCATGCCTCTTCGACCGCTTCAGTCGGCGTCCGCAACCCGTCGGAGCACAGAGAATGGGTGTGGAGATCGGCTAAATTGTAAGACATAAAGTATTTTTATCCTGTGAGAATACTATTCAAAGTTGTAAATAAAAAAGAAAGCCTTTTGCCGTACTCAATCAAGCCCTATGCCTCCGCCTCGCACCGCGTGCGCGTCTTGCTACATGGGACTGTTGGAAAGCTCAAGCAGTAGATCGCCAGCGTGGGTTCGCATTTTATCGAGGGCTTGGTCTCTGAGCTGGCGCACTCGCTCGCGCGTGAGGCCCAATTGCATGCCGATTTGTTCCAGCGTCTGGGGATCTTGGTCGTCGAGGCCGAAATAGGCGCGGACGACTAGGCGCTCGCGTCGGTCCAGCAGGTCGAGGCACGCGTGCAAGGTATGAGAAAGCGCGGCGCGCTCATAGCTATCGGCTGGATCGGGCGTGCGAGCCGCAAAAGTGGCTATTAGTGGCTCCCTTTCATCGGGGACGGTCGGCGTGTCCATCGAAACATCGGGTTGGGCCATGTAAAGGGCATTGTGCGTCCGCTCCAGTGATAATTCAGCGCTGTTGGCGATTTCCTCGGGGGAGGGGTCGCGACCCAGTTTTTGGGCGAGGATACTCGTCCACCGCTCGACTTTTTGCAGGTCGTTGACCCGGCTCAATGGCGGGCGAGCAATTTTGCCGTGTTCGGCTAGGGCGCGGAGGATCGCTTGGCGAATCCACCACACCGCATAGGTGATGAACTTAAAGCCACGCGTTTCGTCGAAGCGCTGGATGGCTTCCAACAGCCCGAGGTTGCCCTCGGAAATCAACTCCATAAAGGAAAGCCCACGCCCGTGGTATCCCCGTGCGATGCGGACGACAAAGCGCAAATTAGCTTCGACCATCTGGTGCATGGCGCGCTCGTCGCCAGCGCGTGCTCTGTGCACCAGTTCGATCTCTCGTTGGCGGCTCAGCGGCTGAAAGTGCTGAATGTCGCGCCAGTAGGACTCGGCTAGACCTCGCGAATCGAGGCTGCTTTTTCCCATAAGTAGCCAAAACGTCGAAAAGAGAGAAATATCGGTTCTTAAGTAAGACGGCTGAGCAAGAGCACGGTTCCAGCCCGGGATCAGGCCGGAGAGAGTAGCGAGCGGAAACGGTCGTATGCCGCGTCCCAAGCGGCGGTTTGTTCCGGCTCGTACACAACGGGCGCGAAGGAGTGGCGCACGACTTGGCGGATTTCGGCCAGCGAGGCCATCTGGCCTAAGCCTATGAGCTGGAGCATTAGATTGCCGATGGCCGTGGCTTCGAGCGGCCCGGCGATGACCGGGCGACCGGTAGCCGAGGCGGTAAACTGGCAGAGCAGGCGGTTTTGGATCCCGCCACCGACTATGTGGATGCATTCGAGGCGGCGGCTGAGAATAGTCTCTAGCGCGTCGAGGACGTAGCGGTACTTAAACGCTAGGCTTTCGAGGGCCACGCGCGCGACTTGCCCCTCGTCGGCGGGCATGGCTTGGTCCGTCTCTTGGCAATAGGCGCGGATTCTGGCGGGCATGTCGCCCGGCGCGAGAAAGTACTCGGCGTCTGGATCGACGAAAGCGGTAAAGGGGGCAGCGCTTTGGGCCATGGCCGTCAGCTCGTCGTAGGAAAAGGCGCGTCCCGCGCGCTGCCACGCGCGTCGGCACTCCTGTATTAGCCACAGCCCCATGATGTTTTTGAGGAAGCGGTAGGTCGGCCCGACACCCCCTTCATTGGTGAAGTTGTACTGGAATGCCTGATCGTTGATGAGTGGTTGGTCGAGTTCGACGCCCATCAGCGACCAAGTTCCCGAACTGATATAGGCGTAGTCGCGGACTTCGGCGGGCACTGCGGCCACAGCCGCGCCCGTATCGTGGGTAGCTGGAGCGACGACCGGAACCGAGCCAAGCCCTGTTTCAGCAGCAATAGAGGGCAGGAGCGAGCCTAGGCGGGTTCCGGGCTGGACGATCCGGGGCAGAAAATGGGTCGGTAGCCCCAATCCTTCTAGAAGTTCGACCGACCAAGTGCCTTGGCGCGGATCGTAAAATTGGGTGGTAGTGGCGTTGGAAAATTCGCAGGTCTTGGTGCCGGTAAAATAAAAATTGAAAAGATCGGCCATCATCAGGAAGGTCTGCGCCCATTCCAGCAAAGGCGAGTCGCGCAGCGAAAGCAGTTGATACAAGGTGTTGAGCTTCAAAAACTGCACGCCGGTGCGCGCAAAAATTTCCTTGCGTGGCACCCGCGCAAAGGCTTCCTCTAACATGCCGTCGGTGCGCGGGTCGCGGTAGTTGCGCGGATTGTCCAAGAGCACGTCCCCAGGCCCGAGGAGGGCGAAATCGACGCCCCAGGTATCGACGCCAATGGCATCAAGAGCCTTGCCGTGTGTGCGGGCAAACAGGCCAAGAGCCTGTTTCATCTCGGCGAAGAGGCGCAAAGGGTCCCAGTAGAGACGGTCAAAGAGTTGCACCGGACCGTTTGCAAAGCGGTGCAACTCTTCCAGCGCTAGGCGCTCGCCGTCGAAATGCCCGACAATGGCGCGGCCACTCTCGGCCCCTAAGTCAAAGGCCAGCAGCTTACTCATAGGTAATTGAGACCGAGTTCGGAAACCAGCTCGCGCGTGTCGTTGTCGAGCAGGGCGCAGATCAGGGCAATGCCCAACTCGCGCTCCATGCCCGCGGCATACGCGGTGTGTTCGTCGCGAAAGTTGATCCGCTGGAAGCCGAGGACGGCCTCTTTGAAATCCTCGCGCCGCTCGTAGAGGACAACTTGGGCAATGGGCGCGTTGGCGAGGGCCTCGGAGACAAAGGATACGCCGAAAATTTCCTCCAAGGCGTTTCTGAGCTGGCGATGCAGCATTAGAAGGGATAGACCTCGTCGAGCCGGCGCTTGAGCGCACTGCTGCGCTGCTCGCCGTCGTCTTCAATCACGTACTGGACGATGGGCGCGCGCCGCCAATAGCTCAACATGGTCTCAAAATTGAGGGTGGGCTGGTGAAACTCTAGGCGGAAGACCAAAAAGGCGCGGAGCAAGTTTTTGACCATAGCGCTCTAATTAGTTGATGTACTCCGCAATCCGCTCCTCAATGCGCTGTAGGA
>JAJEEZ010000174.1:0-4208 GCA_022820705.1 Candidatus Latescibacterota bacterium
TACCGGTCTGCCGACAAGCCTTCTACTCACCTGACCCGCTGGCAACGCGACTACTGGGTCTGGGCCGGCTCTGGCCCCTCGGACGCCCTGCTACATACCGTCGTCCGCCTCGCCCCCATCCTGACTATTCCCCAGCGCAAAACCTTGGAAAAACCCACATCCGAACAGGCAATCCTACATTGGGACCGCGCCGAATTCACCGACGACGGCCAGACCTTTGCCGTCCGCTACATCAGCCCTAGGGAAATGGAAGTCATGCACCAGCGGCACACTCTGGATCAGGGAGCCGTGCCCTTTGAAATTGACATTGAGCGCTGGGTGGCACCCGTCGCCGGTTATGAAGAGTCCCCCCTGAACAGTCTAGCGCAGTTACAGGGCAAGGTGGTCCTACTCGACTTTTGGGCTACGTGGTGTTCGCCCTGCATAGAAAAACTGCCCTATGTCGCCGAACTATACGAGCGCTATCGGGATCAGGGCTTTATCGTCATTGCCCTGCATTCGGCGGACCGGGCTGACAACCTAGATAATTATGTCGGCCAGCATGATTATCCGTTCCCAATTGCTCTCGACACGGGCGAGACCGCCCGGCGCTACGGCGTCGTGGGCATACCCCACTACATCCTGATCGGCCGAGATAACCGCATCGTCCCTATAGAGGCACTCGGCAATCAGCCGCCTACTGAAGAGCAAATCAAGGCGCTGCTGCAGACCGGTAGCTAAGTCGGGACCAACAGGTCCATTGTCTTAACGACCCTTCGCCGAAAGGAGTTAATTATGCCCCTGATGACACTACCAGAGGCCGAAAAGCGGCAAATTTTGGCAGCCCTCGAAGCCACCAACTGGCGGGTCTATGGCCCAAGGGGAGCGGCTCGGTTGTTGGGCATCGGCCCAGAGAAGCTGCGGTATCGAATGCGCAAGTACGGGCTGAAACGACCAAAAGCTACTTCGTAAATGCCAGCCCCGTAGCATGGACAATCACCGAGGGTTTTCCTACAATCAATCCCTCCCCCCAAGGAGGGATCCCAATGTCATATCAACGCCCAATCGGTTTGATCGTCGGTTTCTTGGCCGTTCTCGCCGTCTGTGCTAGCTACGGAGCCGAGCAACACTACTCGCCCCAAGAACTAGAAGCGGCGAAAGCACAACTGCGCGAGCACAATCGGTTGTGGACGTTCGAGGAGGGAGCCATCCTCGGCCGTGAATGGACGAGTCGCGCACCGGAGGACGCCGAACTGCGGGCACTCTACGCGCGTCAGCTAGAGGGGCAGTTGGACGGGCACCGAGAGATCCAAGAGCAAGCCGACGCGATCTTGGAACGGGAGCCGGACAATCCGTGGGGGCTCTACGCCCAAGCACTCGCGTTTCTGACGGACTGGCAGCATTTCGACGAGGCAGCCGAGTCTAGCCTACGAGCTTGGGAGCTGATGCCCCAGCCGGAATTCGCCGCGACGTACCTTCAGGCGCTTCGGTTCAGGAATACGGAAGCGGGAATGGCATTTCTGGACTCCCTAGATGCGGAGACGCTCCAGCATCCCGAAATCCTCCATGCCCGCGCGGAACTCGAGTACCGGGCACAGTACTCGCTGAATAATCCCGCCTATGCGGACACGAGCTTCGCTACTCTGGCCACGCTGCGAGCGCGTTGGCCCGACCACGTCAGCGGCTACCTTAGCGCCGCGCAACAACTACACCGGTCCGACAAGCCGCAGGAGGCGCTCTCGCTAATTGAAGAGGCCATTCGTCTCTCCCCAAGCTCCGCAGATGTGCGCTATTTGCATTGGCAGATTCTCAACGAGACGGATCAGCTCCCCGCCGACGAGCGACGCGCCGCCATTGAGGCCAGCATCGCCGCCTATCGGCAGGCCGTGCCGGAGACCGTCCGCGGCCTCGCCCTGCTCACCACGGCTTATAGGAACGTACTCGAGGACGAAGAGCAGGCCGCGGCGTTCGAGGCCAAGCTGATGGCGCAAGCTCCCACGAGTTGGCATGCGTCGCGGGTCCACCAAGAGAAGTTCCGCCGGGAGTACCAACGATTACAGTCCGAGTTGGAAAGCATCGTCCGCAGGGACGCACCCGAGTACCAAAATCGGCTTCGCCTCATCTGCGACGCGGCCTATCGGTTCCTCGAAAACCCCCTCTACGACGATAGCTTCCGCGAGGAGCCGTACCGAGCGCTCCTTAGTTCCCTAAGCGCCATGAACCCGGTTCCGGCCGAGGAACTCGCCGAGGCAGTGCGCGGCTTGGTCCAGTACGAGCAGCAGCCCAACCCGTACATAACGTACGGTGCCCTTCTCTTGATGACCGACCGCACGCCGTACGCCGAGGAAGCGGCCGAACTCGCTCGGGGCGTCATACAAGCCATGCTCGATAGGGCCGAAGAGGAAGCGGGAGGGGAGGGTCGGCTGAATTTCTACTTGGGCTTCATCCACGACGCCCTCGGGTGGGCACTCTACAAAGCGGGTCGCGTCGAGGAAGGCCGCAACGAGATCGAACGGGCACTGAAGTTCTCGCAGGGAAACACCCGTGCGCACTATCACTTAGGCCAGATGTTCGAGCACATGGCGACCGAGGCCGAGGCTCGGGATGCAGCCGACACTTGGCTCGACAAGGCGGCGGACGCCTATCTCGCCGGCCTCGAAGTCCGAAGCTGGGGCCCCAACCCCTGCCAAGCGGCCTTAGCCGCGCTGTACGAGCGCCGCCACGGCTCGCGCGAAGGGTTCGACGAGTATCTCGCTACGCTCCGCGGCGAGGACGCTCCCAGTCAGATACGCTTAACGCCCAAAATCGACCTCCACCTCGAACCAGTGCCGGTCTAAGGGCTCCCCGACCGCACGCTCAATCTTCCCCCCGGCTTCAAGGTCAAACTCTTCTCCGACCAAGTAGATAAAGCTCGTTTCATGGCATGGGACGACCACGGCGTCTTGCACGTAGCAAACATGAAGCCTCGGCATACATGGGCCCCGGTCCCCGGCCGTCAAAGCACCGTATTGGCCTTGCCCGACAAAGACGGCGATGGCCGCGCCGACACCGTTTACAAAGCGGTCGATGACCTCAACTGGCCCCACAGCATCGCTTTCTACAAGGGAGCGCTCTTCGTCGCCGACGACGATGCGATCTACCGCCTCGAAGACCGCGACGCAGACGGCTTTTACGAGGAGCGCACCGTCTTCGCCGAAGTGCCCGGTTTCATGGGTCGTCCCGTTGAGCACGTAACCCATACGCTAATTTTCGACGAAGCCAACGACAAGCTCTACTTCCACATTGGCTCAGGTTGCGACGTCTGCCGCGAAGACGATCCAGAACGCTCCACCGTCATGCAGATAAACACCGACGGCACGGGCCGACGGATCTATGCCTCTGGACTGCGCAATGCCATCGGCCTCGACCTGCATCCCGTCACCGGCGAACTCTGGGCTGCCAACACTGGGCACGACCGCGAGGGCCCAAACCTGCCGCCGGAGTGGATCACGCCCCTCCGCGACGGCGGCTTCTATGGCTGGCCGTTAGCGTACGGGGACAAAGTCTGGACCGATTTCTCCTCCTACGGAAGGTCCATCTTTCCGCTGACCGCGGCCGATTCGCTGTTGGTTGCCAACATGGATACTCCAGCCGTCCTCATCCCCGCCCACTTGGCACCCATGGCGCTGCATTTCTACGAGCGCGACCAGTTCCCCCCCCAGTACAAACACGCCGCGTTTGTCGCCTGCCGAGCCGGAGCTTTGGGCAGCGATCCCGGCTACAAGGTCATGGTGCTCTTTGCCGAGCCAGATGGCTCCAACGCCCGCGTCGCCGACTTTCTCACCGGCTTCCGGCTCGATTCCGACGAGGACAACGGGGATTCCGGCTTGAGTGGGCTCTTCGGTTTTTTCTCTTTTAGTTCCGCTAACGTGTGGGGTAAGCCGGTTGGGCTTGCTACCGACGAGGCTGGACACCTCTACTTGACCAGCGACGAAGACACCCAAGCCATCTTCCGCATTGAGGCCAGCCCCCAAAATCCTCAACCCTGAACGGGCACCTAGGTATTAGATGCTTCGACTCCGCTTCGCTCCGCTCAGCATGACCGCCGCCGACGCATTGCTTGCGCGTCATGCTGAGCGAACATACCCAAGTGCCAGGAATTAAGTGAAAAGTCTGCTGCTCATCGCCCTGTGCTGTGTGTCGCTACACTCCTGCGGCAAAAGCCTCGTTGACCCGAACATGCAGCCTCT
>JAJEEZ010000613.1:0-4579 GCA_022820705.1 Candidatus Latescibacterota bacterium
CAGGCTAGGCACATCCTCTGCCTCAGTGCGTCGTGCCACAACCCGGACCCCTGCCACTTCGCGTGCCCCATTCGATAGATCGCTCGTCTCTAGCGCTGCGACCCGACGCCGCAATTCGTCGAGGGACCGCTCCAACTGGCGGTTGCGCCCGAAGAGCGCTTCGATTTTATCGGCGAGTTCTTCGGGCGCGACATTGAGCCGGGAGCTCAAATCCGCCAACACCTGCCGTCGTTGACGCACGGCTCGCTCGGCTCCCTCACCGGTCAATGCCTCGCTGCGCCGGACGCCAGCGGCAATGCCGCTTTCGGAGAGCAAATCGAATGCGCCAATCTCGCCGGTCGAGCGCACGTGGGTGCCGCCACACAGCTCTAAACTAAAGTCGCCAATGCACACCACGCGAACTCGATCGTCGTATTTTTCGCCAAAAAGCGCCTGCGCCCCCATCGCCTTGGCCTTTTCCAATTCCTCTTGAAAGGCACTCACTTCCAGATCGGCGCGAATCTGCTCATTGACCCGCTCCTCGATTTCGCGCAACTGCTCAGGCTCTACCGCGGCGAAATGCGAAAAGTCAAAGCGCAAGCGGTCCGGCGCGACCAGCGAACCCATCTGCCCTACGTGGTCGCCAAGGGTCCGCCGCAGCGACTCGTGCAACAGATGAGTCGCAGTGTGGTTGCGCTCGGCGTCCATGCGCGCTTGGCGATCGACGCGAGCGTCAACTGCACCAGTCAACGCTTGGGGTTCACCTTCCACTAGGCGACCTCTGTGGACGATGCCGCCGCGAGCCTTCTTCACATCCTCAACCTCGACGGCAAAATCGTTGCCCTCAATTCGCCCCCGGTCGCCTACCTGTCCCCCCGCCTCGGCGTAGAAAGGGGTTCGGTCTAGCACGAGCCATACTTGGCTATCCTCGCCTCCTTCGGCATGTACCACCTGAGCGTCTATTTCCAACTCGTCGTAGCCGACGAAAAGCGAATGCCCTTCCTCCAAGATATCGCCGACACCTTCGGTGGCGCTAAACTGTGCGCGGGTGGCCTGACGCGCCCGCTGTCGCTGAGCAGCAAGTTCACGGTCGAATTCCTCCCGCTCGACCAACGGAATCCCCTGTTCGCGAGCCATCAGTTCCGTCAGATCCAACGGAAAACCGTAGGTGTCGTAAAGTTGGAAAGCATCACCACCTGTAATCTGTCCCTTAGCGGCAAACCGCGCGAAGATGTCCAAGCCTCGATCGAGGGTCTTGCCAAAACTCTCCTCCTCGGAGCGAATAACTCCGGCGATGTGGTCCTTCCTCGCCGCGACCTCCGGGAAAACATGACCCACGGTTTCGCCCAACGTGCCAACCAACTGATGAATAACAGGATCGTGCTGATCGAGCTGGCGGGCATAGCGCGCGGCGCGGCGCAGGATGCGGCGCAGGACGTACCCACGGCCCTCGTTGGAGGGCATCGCGCCATCGGCCATGGTGAAGCTGAGCGAGCGGACGTGGTCGGCAATAACCTGCATGGGGACGCGGTACTCGCCGCTGTACTCTTTACCCGTCAGCTCGGCGATGCGGTCGATGAGCGGCTGAAAGACATCGGTCTCGTAGTTGCTCTCGGCCCCCTGTAAGAGGCTGCACATCCGCTCAAATCCCATGCCGGTATCCACGTGCTTTTCAGGCAGGGGTTGCAGCACCCCGGTCTCGTCGCGGTTGTACTGGATAAAGACCAAGTTCCAGATCTCGACCAGCTCGCCCGTATCGTTGATGAGCATACGGGGGTCTTGCGCGCTTAGGTCGTCGCCCAAGTAGTAGTGAATTTCAGAGCAAGGGCCGCAGGGGCCGGTCGCGCCCATTTCCCAAAAATTTTCCTTGGCCGGTAGGCGCACGACTCGGCCCGGCAGCAGGTCGGTGCATTCGTACCAGAACGCCTCGGCCTCTGCGTCGGCTTCTACCGCGTCGTCGCCGACAAAGACAGTGGCCCAGAGCCGCTCCTTGTCCAAGCCAAAGTGCTCGGTAATTAACTCCCAACCCCACTCAATGGCCTCTTTTTTGAAGTAGTCGCCAAACGACCAGTTGCACAGCATCTCAAAGAAGGTGTGGTGCCAAGGGCTGTAGCCGACTTCGTCGAGATCGTTGTGCTTGCCCGAGACCCGCATGACCTTTTGCGTATCAACCGCCCGGGTGTAGTCGCGCCGGCCCAAACCCAAGAAGACATCCTTGAACTGGTTCATGCCGGCGTTAGTAAAATAGAGGGTGGGGTCGTCTTGCGGCACGACCGGTGCGCTCGGCACGCGCACGTGGCCCTTGCCTTCAAAAAAACGGAGGAACGCCTCCCTAATCTCCCTCGACTTCATTCGCTAACTCCTGCCATACCTGTTCGACCGCTGCTCTGGCCATTTCCGCATCGCAACCGCGCCGGGCCAACAGGCCCAGCATCCGACGCTTGGCCTTGTCGGGAGCTAATCCCCGGTAGCGCCAAGCCTGCTTGCTCAACAATTCGACCGCCCGTTCACTCGAATCGAGCGCCGAGGCGTACTCGGCGAGGACCTCCTCAACGACGCCAGCGGCCACGCCTTTGTGCCTGAGATCCTGGGCTAGTTTGCGCGCGCCATAAGCCCGCGGCAACCGCGCCTCGACCCAGCGCCGAGCAAACTTGCGGTCGTCTAGAAGCTGCTGGCGCTGCAAGTTGGCGACGACCTCAGCGACGACCTCGGCGGCAAAGTCCTTCTCCCTTAGCTTGTCGCGCACCTCCGCTACGGACCGCGCCCGATAGCTGAGATAGCGATAGGCGGCGTCCGTGGCCTTTTGCAGTTGATCGTCCACTTATTCGTCGGCCTCGCCGGCCTCGTTTTGTCCCACCGCAACTTCAAGACCCAACTCGACGCGCAGCTTGTGTTCTATTTCCGCGGCCACTGTTGCATTTTCGCGCAGAAAGGTGCGGGCGTTGTCTCGCCCCTGCCCCAATCGCTCGCCATTGTAGGAAAACCACGCTCCACTCTTGTCAACAAGCCCCTTGGCGACGCCGATATCAATCAGGTCGCCCTCCCAAGAAATGCCGATTTGGTCGCCGTGAAAGATCAGGTCGAATTCGGCTTCGCGAAAGGGGGGGGCCACTTTGTTTTTTACGACTTTGACCCGAGTGCGATTGCCAATGTCGAGGTCGCCGTCTTTGACGCGGGCGATGCGGCGGATGTCGATGCGCACCGAAGAATAGAAGGGCAGGGCGCGCCCACCAGTAGTAGTTTCCGGGTTGCCAAACATCACGCCGATCTTCATTCGCAGTTGATTAAGAAAAATCAGACACGTTTTCGAGCGGTTGATGGAACCGGCCAACTTGCGCAGAGCTTGGGACATCAGCCGTGCGTGCAACCCCATGTGCGAATCGCCCATGTCGCCTTCCAACTCGGCCTGCGGCACCAGCGCGGCCACCGAATCGACCACGATGATATCGAAGGCACCGCTACGCACCAAGGTATCGACGATTTCGAGGGCCTGTTCGCCCGAATCCGGCTGCGATATGATTAGGTTTTCCACATCGACGCCAATGCGCCGCGCGAAGCTGACATCAAGGGCGTGTTCTGCATCGATAAAGGCCGCCGTGCCGCCGCGCTTCTGCGACTCGCGGACTGCATGCAGCGAGAGCATGGTTTTGCCCGCTCCCTCTGGACCGGATATTTCGACGATCCGCCCTTTGGGCAAGCCGCCGATGCCCAGCGCTGCATCCACAGCCAGCGATCCGGTAGAAATCGCCTCCACCTCTTGCACCCCGCCCTCGTCGCCAAGGCGCATAATCGACCCCTTGCCGTACTGCTTTTCAATCTGCGACATCGCCAGGTCTAAGGCTCTGGCCTTGTTGCCGTCGGCGCTGTGTCCGTTCGCTTTCGCCATGAAAATCTCTCCAATTAAAGTGTGGTATCCGTTCTAGCCCATCCACTCGACCAAATAGGACGACGAGCGAATGACCACGTTGCTGTACAGGCCGGCGACTATGTCGTCGGCCACAATGCCCCATCCCCCGGGCAGAGCTTCTAGCCGCCGCGCTGGAGGTGGCTTGACAATATCGAAGGCGCGGAAGACGAAGAAACCCGCGATAATCGTCCCAGCGCTTGAGGGCAAAAATGCCACTGCAAAAAGAAAGCCCACCCCCTCGTCAATGACGACCTGCCCAGGGTCCTTACCCCATTCCGGGGCCGCCCGACCCGCGCTGTACACCCCAATGGCCGAAGCGACAAAGAGCACACCGAGCCATTCCAGCATCCCCAAAGGAGGAAAAAATAGCCAGTACAACAAGGCGACAAACGCGGTGCCAACCGTACCGGATGCCCATGGGGCATAGCCGACAAAAAAGAGCGTGGCGATCAGTCGATTCAGAAGAAACGCGTTCCTCTACGCCGCGCTCAGGGTTCCTTGTAGGAAGAGGTCGCGCGGAACAGGTAGTGAAAACCCGACAGCAGCGTCAGTAACAGCACCCCCGCCAACAGTGCATTGGCCAAAAGCTGGATTAGCTGGTCGTCGAGAAAAAAGAGATGACCTGCGGCAAAGCGCCCCATCGCCTCCTCGAGGCCAATGACAAAAAGTATGAAGATAACCGTGAAAAGCTGG